>DATBHS010000252.1:0-53223 GCA_036557345.1 Bryobacteraceae bacterium | reverse complement strand
GGAACTTTACCTTCGGATTGTGCTTGGCCAGCGTCTTGGTGATCGCCGCCGTTAACGTCGTCTTCCCATGATCGATGTGTCCGATCGTCCCGATGTTCACGTGCGGCTTGCTGCGGTCAAATTTCTCTTTCGCCATGATCTCTCCTATTCTGCCCGTGAGGACGCTACCTACTGGTGGCTACCGCCCCTCCCTTGTTCCGGTTGATAATTTCCTCGGCCAGGTTCTTCGGAACCTCTTCGTACTGGCCAAAGTGCATTGTGAAACTCCCGCGGCCTTGCGTGCGCGAGCGCAACTCGGTGGCATAGCCGAACATTTCGGAGAGCGGCACCATCGCCTTGATAATGTGCGTACCTCCTGCGATCTCCGTGCCCTCCAGCCGCCCGCGGCGCGAAATCAGGTCGCCATTTACTGGTCCCATGTACTCTTCGGGAACCGTCACTTCCACTCGCATCACCGGCTCCAGCAGTACAGGCCGGGCCTTCTCGACCGCCTTCTTGACCGCAATAGAACCCGCGATCTTGAACGCCATCTCCGAAGAATCGACTTCGTGATAGCTGCCATCCCAGAGCGTGACATGGACGTCCGACATCGGGAAGCCGGCCAGAATACCGCCTTCGAGCGCTTCGGCAATTCCCTTCTCGACTGCCGGGATGTACTCCTTCGGAATGGCTCCGCCGAAAATCGCGTTCTCGAATTCGAAACCCTTTCCGGGCGCCGGTGCGATGCGCAGCTTCACATGGCCGTACTGGCCGCGTCCGCCGGTCTGCTTCGCGTGCTTCTCCTCGCCCTCGGCGCTGGCGCGAATCGTTTCGCGATAGGCGACCTGAGGCTTTCCCACGTTCGCTTCCACATTGAACTCGCGCTTCATGCGCTCCACGATGATCTCGAGATGCAACTCGCCCATCCCGGCCAAAATCGTCTGGCCGGTCTCCGGGTCAGTATTGACGCGAAGCGTAGGATCTTCCGAAACCAGCTTCTGAATCGCGATGCCCAGCTTTTCCTGATCAGCCTTCGTCTTCGGCTCGATGGCGAGCTGAATTACGGGAGCCGGGAAATCGATCGATTCGAGAAGAATAGGATGCTTGTCGTCGCAGATTGTGTCACCGGTAACGACCTGCTTCAAGCCAACCGCCGCGCAGATGTCGCCTGCCAGCACCTCCTGGATCTCTTCGCGCTTGTTGGCGTGCATCTTTACCAGGCGGCCAATTCGTTCTTTCCGCGCTTTGCTGACGTTATAAATAGAATCGCCGGCATTCAGCTTGCCTGAGTAGACACGAATGAAGCAGAGCTGACCGACAAACGGGTCGGTCATGATCTTGAAGACCAAAGCTGAGAACGGCTCCGAATCGCTCGCCTTTCGTTCCATCGGCTCCTCGGGGTTGTCGATGGCCGTTCCTTTTACGGGCGGAATATCGATGGGCGAAGGCAGGTAATCTGAGACGGCATCAAGCAGGTTCTGCACGCCCTTGTTCTTAAAAGAAGAGCCGCAAATTACAGGAAAAATCTTCTGAGCGATGGTGGCTTTGCGAATGCCCGCCATCAGTTCATCCTCTGTAATGGGCTGGCCTTCAATGTACTTCTCCATGAGCACATCTTCGGTCTCTGCAACAGCTTCAATCAGCTTGTCGCGATATTCCTTTGCCTGCTCGACGAGGTCCGCCGGAATATCGACATCGTCGTACTTTGCCCCGAGCGTTTCATCGCGCCAGATACGCGCTTTCATCTTGACCAGGTCAATGACACCTTTGAACTGATCTTCAGCGCCGACCGGCAACTGAATCGGCACAGGACGCGCATTCAAGCGGTCCACAATCGTATCGACCGAGCGAAAGAAATCCGCGCCGACGCGGTCCATCTTATTGATGAAGCAAATGCGTGGAACGCCGTACTTGTCCGCCTGACGCCAGACCGTTTCCGATTGAGGCTGCACGCCGGCGACTGCATCAAAAACCGCGCACGCGCCGTCGAGCACGCGCAGGCTGCGCTCGACTTCCGCCGTGAAATCGACGTGGCCCGGCGTGTCGATAATATTGATCGTCACATCGTGCCACTGGCAGGTCGTGGCCGCCGAAGTGATCGTGATTCCGCGCTCCTGCTCTTGCGCCATCCAGTCCATGGTGGCGGTGCCTTCGTGCACTTCACCGATCTTGTGCGTGCGGCCGGTATAGTACAGGATGCGTTCGGTCGTAGTGGTTTTACCGGCATCGATGTGCGCCATGATGCCGATATTGCGCAATTTCTCTAGCGGTACCGTGCGGGCCATTCTGACTTCTGACTCCTGACTTCTGCCTTCTCTTCCTACCAGCGATAATGCGCGAATGCCTTGTTGGCTTCCGCCATGCGGTGCACATCGTCCTTCTTCTTTACCGCGCCGCCACGCATATTGGCGGCATCGTTCAATTCGTTCGCCAGTTTTTCGGCCATGCTCTTGTCGGGCCGCGTTCTAGCATTCGTGATAATCCAGCGCAGCGCCAGGCTGACCCGGCGGTTCTGGGCCACTTCCACGGGCACCTGGTAGTTGGCACCCCCGACGCGCCGCGTCTTTACCTCCAGAAGCGGCTTCACATTTTCCACTGCTTTCTTGAAGGCCTTTAAAGGATCGTCCCCCGACCGCTCCCGCAGGACATCCATCGCTTCATAGAAAATCCGCTGCGCCGTGTTCTTCTTGCCGTCCCACATCATCGAATTCACGAACTTCTCGACCAGCGTCGAGTTGTACAGCGGATCGGGAACAACTTCGCGCGGCTCCGGTCGTCGTCTACGCGGCATATCCTATTGCTTCTTTCCTTTCGCAGGCGTGGCCGCAGCGCCCTTCGGACGCTTGGCACCATACTTTGAACGGCCCTGTTTCCGGTTCGCGACACCAGCCGTATCGAGCGTTCCGCGAACGATGTGATATCGCACGCCCGGGAGGTCTTTCACACGACCACCACGGATCAACACGATCGAGTGCTCCTGCAAATTATGGCCGACACCGGGGATATAGGTGGTCACCTCAATGCCATTCGTCAGCCGCACGCGCGCTACCTTGCGAAGGGCCGAATTCGGTTTCTTCGGGGTCGTCGTGTAGACGCGAGTGCAAACGCCGCGGCGCTGCGGGCAGGCCTGCAGTGCAGGACTGGCAGTCTTGTACCGGGTGGCCTTTCGGCCCTTGCGCACAAGTTGATTAAAGGTTGGCACGAATATCCTCTCTCGGACGCGAAAACTTCGTCGGTCCGCCGCGCGGCACATTGCCGCACTCGGCGAACTCGCTGGTAAAAAATTCGAAATGCCCGTTCCGGGGCTCGCTCACAGGCTCGAACCTGTCTTTGTCCAACAGGCCGGCTGCACTTGATTAACTGCCAGGAGGCTGATATAGCGTTTTCACCAGCCCCAACCGCGAGGGTAACTGCTTCGGGTAGCGGCCCATGCCCGATTCAACGTCGCGCCTTCTGTTGAGGAGCTTATTGGTCAGACAGCGGGGCCCGACTTCCGGCCGGATGCCCTTCGGAGGTTTTCACCTCCTTAAGCACGGTAGCACAGAGGCCGAACAATCAACTCGCAAACCTCCTCAGTTTATAGGGGAAGTGTTCCGGCTGTCAATAGCTTAGAGCGGGTTTTTGCATTCTTTAGACACGATCGCTTTAATCGGCGCTCGTTCTGTGTAAAATCTCCGTTCTCATTAGCCTTTATTGAGAAACTGCTTCGCCCACAACGGGCAGTCCCGCCAGCAGCGCGGTGCATAGCGGTCTGCTACGCGCGCGGCTCCACGCACGATAGCCCTGCTTAAATTGATCTCGCACTTGCAAGCTGCACCCGGGACTAACCAGAATGTTGGGCTTACTTTGTGGCTGGGGTCCACTGGGCCGACGCTATCTTCCATTTCCCAGAGCCTTGTACGAACACAACCGTGGTCGCCTCCGCGGATTTCTCTTTGGCAGATTTGGTTTTCAGAATGCCTGTGAGAACAGCGACATTTCCAAATCGCCTCACAGACACGTCACTCAACGTACGTTCAGTTCGCGGGTCAAGCTTCGGTTGACTTCCCGCCCTTGGTGTTGTTTTGGACCATATCGTCCCGTCCGGCATTAGAAGGACGAGGTTGCTCACTTCCATCTGGTCCATCGTCACGCCATCTCCGCTATCGAATGCTGTGAACCATTTAGCGTGCAGGTTTTCCAGCTCGTTACGTAGCTTGTCCTCAGAACCTTGTGCCAATACCAGAATTGACGACATACAGCTGAGAGCAATGAGAATTACGGACCGCATATGATCTCCTCGGGCTTCGATAGTAAATTGCCGGATAATTATATGCGCTTCGTGCACTTTCAGCAATTTGGCGAGGCTAGTAGCGGTGTCGAAGCCGTGTCCCTCTACAGCCCACTCAACAATCCCGCTAGCAGCGCTGTCCGGTCTACAATTCGGTCCACGAGTATGCTCTCATTCACCGCGTGAGCGCCTTCCCCGACGCCGCCGAGGCCGTCGAGCGTCGGCATGCCAAGCGCCGCCGTGAAGTTTCCGTCCGATCCGCCGCCGGTAGACGATTCCTCGAGTAAGAGACCCAGCTCTGACCCAATCGCCTTCGCTTTTGCGAAAAGACCGGCGACGGCCCTGGTCCGCTCCATGGGAGGACGGTTCAATCCGCCCTCGACACGTAGTTGACACCGCCGATCGAAAGGGCGCAATGACCGGAATTTCCGATCCAATGGCCCGGCGTCCCGCAAGCGTGCCACTCTGCAGTCCACCTCGATCCACGCCTCCGCTGCCACCACATTTGTTCGCGTACCGCCGCGGACGACTCCCGGATTCACGGTGGTACCGCGCTCGAGGTTGGTAAATCCGGCGATCTTTTCGATTTGCCGCGCCGCTTCCAAAATTGCGCTCGCGCCCGCTCCAAAGTCCACCCCGGCGTGAGACGCTTTACCCTCAACATGGATCGTGTAGTTACCCACTCCCTTGCGCGCAGTCTTCAGCTTGCCCGCGAGTCCGGTTCCGGGCTCCAGGACCAGAACAAAATCACTTTGCTTCGCCTCAGCTTCTGTAATCGCCCGCGATGTTCTGCTGCCTACCTCTTCATCCGACACCACCAGAAGAGCAACCCTGCGCGAAACCGGAACATCCAGATCTCGCACCGCGAGCGCGGCATAAATAAAGAATGCTAAGCCGGATTTCATATCGAGCACGCCAGGCCCCCACAGGCGCCCGCTTGCCTCGCGGAACGGCATGTCGCGCAATGTGCCAAGCGGCCAAACCGTATCGGAATGGCCCAGCCCGAGAATCCGGCCCTCCTTTCCGCGGCCCGGCAGCTTGAAATCTAATCGCAGATGCTTTCCGCAGCCGTTCGCTTTGATCAATTTCGCGGAAGCGAGATGTTTCGTCCGCTCGATCAATAAATCCACAAACCGGTTGACGGCCTCAGGCGAATCGCTCGGTGATTCGCACTCCACTAATTGGCGGATAAATGCCACGATATCTGCTTGTTTCTCAATGGCGTAGCGCAGGAAAGGGTTCATCGGCTGATATAATTGAGGCTCCCATGACATCGCTGGATGCTCAAGAGATCTTAGCGGTATTGCCACACCGCTATCCGTTCCTGATGGTAGATCGGATTGTCGAGATCCATGAGGACTCCATCGTGGGGATCAAGAATGTGACGGTGAATGAGCCTCAATTCACCGGCCACTTCCCGGGGTTTCCTGTTATGCCGGGCGTGCTGATCATCGAGGCCATGGCGCAGGTCTCCGGCATTCTTGTAGGGAAAATGGCGCCACACACACGGGGCCGTATCATGTATCTGGCATCCATAGAGAATGCAAAGTTCCGCAAACCTGTCGTTCCGGGGGATCAATTGCGGATTGAAATGAAAATGCTTCGCCTCAAGCATGCGGTTGCGAAAATTCAGGGAATCGCGCGGGTGGACGGACAGGTGGTTGCGGAGGCCACGCTGATGTGCACTCTGACTGAGCGGATAGCGGAAACATCGAAAATCCCGGCGCCCGAGGTGCCCGAGCCGCAGATGGCTTGAGCTCTCCACCAAGCGCAACGGATGGCGATTCACCCGACAGCAATCATCGAGCCGGACGCCGACATCTCTCCTGAAGCGGAAGTCGGTCCCTACTGTATCATCGGCAGCGGCGTTACGATCGGCCCGCGCACCCGGCTCATGGCCCATGCCTATCTCGAAGGCAAGCTGACGATCGGAAAGGATAATCTTTTCTACCCGTACTCTTCCTGCGGCGTCGCTCCCCAGGACAAGAAGTACAAAGGCGAGCCCTCGGAAACGCGTATCGGCGATGGCAACATCATTCGCGAGTTCGTGACCATCCATCGCGGAACGGAAGGCGGGGGCATGGTGACTTCTATCGGCGATGGCAATCTCGTGATGGCCTACGTCCATGTAGCGCACGACGTAATCATTCACAACCGCACCATACTGGCCAATGGAGTGACATTTGCCGGGCATGTAGTCGTGGAAGACTACGCCAATGTTGGCGGCCTCTGCGCCATACACCAGTTCTGCCGGATCGGACGCCACGCCATGGTCGGGAGCTATAGCGTCATCAAGCAGAACGTGCTTCCTTACTCAATTACGGCTTCGAATCACGAGCCTCAGGTTTTCGGCGCAAATCGAATCGGACTCGAGCGGCATGGGTATCAGAACGGAGCAATTGAGCACTTACAGAACGCCTTTCGCCTGTTGACGCGCGCCAATCTGAATACCTCGCAGGCGCTGACCCGCATCGAAGAAGAGATTCCCCAAACCGACGAAGTGCGGGAACTGCTCGACTTCATTCGCGCTTCCTCTCGCGGATTTGTGAAATAGGTTTTGTGAAGAGCACGGCTCCCCAGCGCTATGGAATGATCGCGGGAAACGGGCGGTTTCCCCTGCTCGCGCTTCAGGCCGCGCGCCGTGAAGGGCATGATGTCGTGGTAGTCGCCATCGAAAATGAGACCGGTCCCGAACTGGCAGCGCTCGCCTCTTCCCTACACTGGATCAACATCGGACAGCTTGGCAAGCTGATTGACATTCTCAAGCGCGAGAAGATCTCCGAAGTCATGATGACGGGCCAAGTCAAGCACTTGAGCATCTTCTCCTCTCTGACGCCTGATTGGCGACTCCTCAAGTTGCTCACGTCTCTGAAGGAGAAAAACACGGCCGCGCTGATCGGCGGAGTGCGGACGATATTGCGCGAGGAAGGGATCGAGCTGGTGGATTCCACGCGTCTTCTCAAGCCGCTGATGGCGCCTGAAGGAGTCCTCACGCGGCGCAAGCCGACCAAGGAGGAAGAGGCGGATATTCGCTACGGCCGGCGCATCGCCGCCGTTCTTGCCGCCGTCGACATCGGCCAGAGCGTGGCGATAAGCGAGAAAGCCTGTGTTGCAGCCGAAGCGATGGAGGGAACCGATGCCATGCTGCGACGCGCAGCCGCATTGACCAACGGCAAACCGCTACGCCTGGTGAAGGCATCGCGCGGCCGGGAGCATTTGCTGTTTGACGTTCCGGTCGCAGGTCTGACAACCATCGAAACCATGATCGAGACCGGAACGACGGCGCTGGCCGTCGATGCAGAGCGCACGCTGCTGCTGGACAGGCGTGAAATGCTGGAGCGCGCGAACCAGGCGGACATCGCTATCGCCGGCTACTCGCCCATGGAGCGCGCGAAGATATGAAGACCGTTCGCGTGGCCGTCGTCGGTGCCGGCTCGTTCGGACGAAGCCATGTTCGCGTGATCGGACAGCTTGAAAATATCGAGCTGGTTGCCATCGTTGACACCGATCTGGAAAAGGCCCGGCAGGTTGCCAGTGATCATCGCTCGCAAGCCTTCGCTGACATCGAAGAGGCTTCGGACCTCGTGGACGCGGCGATTGTGGCCACGCCCACTATCACGCACGAATCGATCGCGACTCATTTGCTCGAAAACGGCGTCGATGTTTTGGTTGAAAAGCCGATAGCCGCGTCTTCCACTGCTGGAGAATCTCTTGCCCGGCTCGCCAAAACCCGCAGACGGATTCTCCAGGTCGGCCATCTGGAGCGCTTCAATCCTGCAGTGGAGGCGCTCGAAAAGGCGCTCACGATTCCGCTCTTCTTTGAAGTTCACCGGCTGAGTATTTTTACGCCCCGAAGCCTGGACATTGACGTTGTCCTTGATCTCATGATTCACGATCTCGATATCGTCCTGAGCTTCGTGAAGCAGATGCCGGAAGAGATCCGGGCGGCTGGGATCTCGGTTCTCTCCTCACAGGTGGATATCGCGAACGTGCGACTCGCATTTCCAAACGGATGTGTCGCCAACCTGACCGCCAGCCGCGTCTCAACCGAAAAGATTCGCAAACTGCGCGTTTTCCAGCCGAGTGAATACATCTCCGTTGACTACCAGCGGCAAGATGCCGTGCGTCTGACTGTTAAGGGAGGCGAGATCAGCTTCGAACAGCTTGCCACCGTTCGTGCTGAGCCGCTGCAATTGGAGCTGGCTGCATTTTTCGACGCAGTCCGAAGCCGAACTTCTCCAAGAGTAGACGGCTTCCAGGCCGCCAATGCGTTGCTCGTAGCCGAGGCCATTCTTGCTAACATTAAGGAACACGCAGACTTAGTCTCAGAGACGATCCGACGCCGGAACTGAGGTCTCGGGTGAGCCGGCAACTTTCTCATTTTCGAAAGCGTCGTTTTCTTCCGAGCGGTATGGCCGGTACCTTGGTAACCCTAGCCGAAGCAAGCGACGTGCGCTCCCGTACCGGGCAGGGCGGGCCGGTACTCCTCCCTCCTTCGGCGGTCGAATTGAATTTACTGCTCGAATGGCCCCAGCACTCAGGGCGGCAGTGGGCCGGCATCTTTGCGGCATCGATTGCGCTCCATTTCGTTCTGTTTCTGGTTGCCGTACAGATTCCGAGCATCGTGGGCGGTCGCGAGCCGGCGCAAACGGTGGTTGTGCACCGAATTCCCTTATACCTTCCGCCCGATGTCATGACGCAAAAGGCGCCGAACCGCCAGAAACTTTCCAAGGAAATTGATCTAGCAGACCTGCTGGCAGCGCAACAGTCTCGGGCGCAGCGTGCAGCCCCAAAGCCGAGCGTGAAACGGTTCGAACTGCCGAAACAGTCTCCCGCTCCCCGGCCGCTTAACAGTCCGCAGATTCTCCCGGAAGCGCCAGCGGTTACCTTGAACCAGGCGCCAAGTCCGCTTCCCTTAGGATCCCCCAACGGTATCGCTGCGCCGCCTCCGCCCGCGCCTTCAACGAGCCCGTTTGAAGATGTCGGGACACAAGCCTCGCCAAGCGCTCAACTGAAGCTTGCGCCGCCAAAGTCCGGCGTTCAAGCGGCGATCAATGGGCTAGCAGAGAATGCAAATGGAAGACATCTGGTTATCAGTGATGATAGGCCTTCTGAGCCGAGCCTTGGGGCACCCGGCTCGATTGGTCGTCCCGAAGGACAACACGCCGCGGTCGAGTTGCAGAGTGATCCAGAAGGCGCGGACTTTAAACCGTACTTAAGGCAAATCCTCGCGATTGTGCGTGCAAACTGGCGGCGCGTGATTCCTGAGAGCGCCCGAATGGGTACTTTGCGCGGACGCACGGTCCTGGAGTTCATCATCAGCCGGGATGGCAGCATCCCCAAGCTCGTAACGGCCGATCCGTCGGGCTCCGAACCTTTGGACCGCGCCGCAGTGGCCGGACTCAGCATGTCGAACCCCCTGCCGCCTTTGCCGCCCGACTTCAAAGGGCTGCAAGTCCGCCTTGCATTTTCGTTCGCCTACAACATGCCCGCCCAATGACACCTCGTGAGCCATCTCGAAGTGTAATTAGCCTGCGAACCGCTCTAATCTTGTATGCCCTTCTGATCATTGCGGCGTTCGCGACACTAAAGGGCGCGGCGCTGGCTGTTGCACTATTGATTGTCGGAGCATTAGCAGTGAAGAGTTATCTGCATCACCTGCGCGGCCGCATCGAATAGCTCACCCTGCCCCGCGCGTCCGGATGGCTCAAATCCACCAGACGCGGTGCTTTGCAGCCGGACGCGATTTCCTAAAATCTCTTTCACTGCAAAGACTTACGTCGAGTAACGGAATGGCGTAACACGTGCTTTGTACAGGTCGTCCGAGGTAACGAGGCAGTCATGCACGCCACACATATCAGAGATTTTCAAATTGCGGGCCGCTACTTTTTGGTCGGTCTTTTAGCCGCCTCAACGCTTGCCTTCGCGCAAGAAACCGGCCCACTGCAGTCACCACCCGTGGATCAGCAGAACCCGGTGAACTCCGGCGGGTGGAAGCGGGTGGGTGACGCGAGTCCGCAGGCCCAGGGCAACAACACGAATCAATATCCACAATACGGTCAGAACCAGTCCGGCGATCCGAACCAGCCTCCGCCACCTTTACCTCAGAGCGGTCAATCGACTTACAACCAGCAGAACAACCCGACTTATCCGCCCCCTCCCCCTGTTCCGGCCTCTTTAGCGATCCAGCAAGGAACTTACATAACAGTTCGCGTCAACGAGATGCTTTCGTCCGACAAGAACCAGCCCGGCGATGCATTTACCGCTTCATTAGTTCAACCTCTTGTCGTGAATGGCGTGGTGATCGCTGAACCGGGACAGACGTTGGGTGGGCGGGTGGTATCCGCCGAGAAACACCATATCGATACTCCGGCCAGGCTCGGGATTCAACTCATCAATATGACCCTTGTGGACGGCCAACAGATTCCGATCACTACGCAGTTCATCAGTCGTCGGGGAGGCACGACGCCAGGCGGCCAGGAGTTCGGAACTGTGGCAGCGACGACGGGACTCGGCGCGGCTATCGGTGCCGCGGCCGGTTGGGGTACGGGTGCAGCCATCGGTGCAGGCGCTGGCGCGGCCGCCGGGTTGATTGGGGTTCTTGTTACTCACAATCACGCGAGCGTGATCTACCCTGAGCAGGTGCTCACATTTCGATTGGAAGCGCCGGTCACGATCTCAACGGAACATGGACAGCAGGCCTTCCGCTACGTGCAGCCTAACGAATACGATCGCCCTCGTGACAACGGTCCGGCGGGCCCTGGTCCCGGCGCCTACGGTACCGCTGCGCCTCCTCCGCCAGCCTACTATCCCTACGGCTACGCATATCCGTACTACGGCTACTACGCTTATGGCTACCCATATTGGGGACCCTCATTTGCGTTCTACTACGGGCCTGGATTCTGGTGGGGCGGACATTGGTATCACTCTGGCTACTACGGTCATGGCTACTACGGTCACGGCAACTACGGTTACGGCTCCCATGGATACAACGGGGCCGGCCACAGCTACGCTGGGGGACATGCGAGCGGGCCGGCTGTCCATGGCGGCGGCGGGCGACATTAGCCCTTGAGCCTGGATTAGCCCTTCTTTCGAGCTATCTTTGGTTCTAAATATTCGGCGAGCGCGGCGGCATTGTTGTGCTCCGCGTCATGCGCGCTGTAGACCAAGGTGACTGGCCCATTCCGCGAAGCGTCGACAAGAGGGGCCCAGGCGTCCGGCTTTGCATCGAGCTCAGCGAAGTACCGGCGCCGGAACTCGCTCCACTTTTCCGGGTCATGGTGAAACCAGCGGCGCAGATCGTCGCTGGGCGCCACGTCCTTGAGCCAGCCCTCGATTTTCAGGGACGCTTTCGCAACACCGCGCGGCCAGAGCCGGTCGATGAGGTAACGCGCCCCATCTTCCGCCTCCGGCTTTTCGTACGCGCGCTTCAATTTGAGCATCTGTGCCTCGCACCTAGAAGGCAAACTGCAGCCGCACATTCCCGCTAAGTGGCGGCGCGATAGCCGTCCCTGAAAACAAGCCTGCAAAATTGATAACATTCAGGCTGTCCGTCAGATTCTCCAACTCGCCCTGCAAGCGAAGCACGGACTTTTCGTGTTTCCATAAGTCGACGCCTGCGCCGATATCGAGGGAGAAGTTCGGCCGAACACGCCCGGCGCTGAAATTGACCTTGCTTACAATGGCAGCCCCGTATTGCTCTTCCAGATCGCTGATGTCCGTATCCTCGCTCAACTCAACGGGCAGTCCACTGCCATATTGAGCGGACACCGCAGCCCAGATGCGTGGCCGGATCTGATAACGGAACCGGGCACGAGCCGTGTTGCGCTGGTCCTGGGAAATGGGAAAACTGCTCGTTACCCCGAGTACACCTTCGGCGTCCGATCCGAGAAACAATCCGCCGACAACCGGAAGCTGCGCCACGCCTTTCATATTCGAGTAACTTAGATATCCCGAGAGGTTCCTCCAAGCGGGTAGGTCGAGCTTTACATCGACTCCGCGGACCTGCCCGCCATGAAAGGCGATCGGGAAACTTATACCTGTGTTGAGAAAAACATCGTCGTCGGCGAAATCGTCGAAGGTCCGGCGGTAGAAAGTTGCATCCAGCCGGAGTTTCTTGGCAATCCCCTGGCTGAAACCCGCCTCGATATAGTTGCCGCGCGAGGGCGGCACGGGGAGCCGGAGTACTTCCGGGCTGAGTTGATCTACTTGCGGTGAACTGGCGAGCAGCAGATTCTCCAACGCAGGCGTCTGAAATACACGATCGTAAGAGAATCGCAGAACGAGATCGGCACGCGGCACATACCATGCAACTCCGAGCCGAGGGCTAAAGGCGTGATCACGGACGATGAGCGAGTAATGATCCCAGCGAAGGCCGGCGCTCAAGGTCAATTTGCCGAGCCGGATTGTATCCTGCGCCCACAATGCCTGCTCGCGATCCAGGCGATGATCGCGAAAATCGAAAGTAAGAGGAGTGCCCGGATCGAAATAAGAAGGATCGGTGATTTGGTATTGCAAGGCCTCGGTGACCGGCGCATAAATCGCATCCCCTCCGAGCTGGAGGGTATGGCGGCCGAACTGGCCAGAGAGATTCGCATTCAGGTAGCTACGCCGGAAACCGCGCTGCTGGGCGGCAATGATCGGCGTTGAGAACGCGTTCGACCACAAGTTGGCCGAAAGATCCTCCACGACGGCCCTGACGTTTAGCAGGGTTCGCGGCGTTAGTCCGTGTGACCATGCGACCTGGCCGAGATCTTCCGGCGCGTTTCGGTTCTGCAACTGACCAGCGGCTTGCTGTAAATTCTCGTTTGGCACTTCAAACGACGTTTGCCTGCGGTGAACGGCCAGGTGCAGCCGATCAGATTCACCCAGATCCTGATCGTAGACCGCTGAAAGGCTTGAAGACGTTGCGGCGTTTGTGTAATTGTCGAGCACGGGAGGATCCAGGTATCGTTCCGTGTGGTCGCCCGAAGCGGTCAGTGTAAGAGCGCCATGTGACCAGCCATAGACTCCCGACAGGAATCCGCTTTCCGTGCCAAAGCTGCCGCCTCCAAACTCCGCAGAACCGTGAATGCCTTCGTGAATATCTTGTGCTGTGGTGATCTCAATCACACCTCCCAGCTTGCGGCCATATTCGGCGGGAATGTTTCCGGTAAGAACATTCAGGCTCGAGATCTCGGCGGTTCCCAGGCCCGGTGCGAAGGCCGGCGAGCGGTTCTCGTCCATGGGCATACCGTCCACTACAAACAGGGTTTGATACTCGGAGCCGCGCGGATGCAGGACGCCATTCCCTTCGAAAAGCCAGCCCGGCTGCTCGTCGACCAGATCGAGCAACCCGCGCCCCGGTATAACCGCCTGTTGCTCCGTGATTTGCTGGGACCCTACCGAGTAGGCGACGCCGGTGCGATGCGGATCGAGCAAGGTTGCCGTATCGCTTACGACCACTTCAGTCGAAGCGGTCTTCAGAGTCAATTGCACGCGTAGTTCGCGCGGAACTGCCGAACGAATGTCGACAATTGTGGAGTACGACGAAAAATTGGGGTGCTCAACGGTGAGGTGATATGTCCCGAACGGCAGATGTTGAAACGTGAACTGGCCGGAATCGTTGGTCTTGGATTCACGACGCGTTCGCGAGGACTCGCTGACCAGCACTACCTGGGACGGCAAGTCGAGACCTGTCGCATCGCTAACGGAAACGCGCAGTTCTCCTGTTTCGAACTGCGCCGAAAGAAAAGCCGGTATGGCCACGATACCTGCCAGCAACCAAACGAAACTCCGCATCCTGCCTGCTGCTGCTATTCTGACATCCGCCTGGGTTGTGATAATGTGCTCGGCGTATGTATTTGTTACCGAATCGCGTCTAATTTCGGGAGGCAGAAAATGGCGACAGCGCCGCGGCAGCAGAGTGCCGACACGAATCATGTTTGGATCAGCCAGCCGGAAGGACGAACCAACTTCTACTCTGATCCCGACGGGCGGTTTACGGTGATCGCCGCGCATGGCGCTGATGCCCGCAGCTGTATGCAGCTGGATGCATACTCAGCGGCGATGGCATTTGTGCAAGGCAAATTCGACGTCCACGGCGACATATTGGAAGCTATTAGATACTTTTCACGTCAGCCGCATTCCCGGCTGCGCGAGCTCTTCTTTTCCGGCCTGGCGCGCCTGCAGCATTTACGGATCTCATCGCTGCTCGGACCGAGGAGACCGGCGGCCCGCAGTATCCGGTTTCATTATGATCGCTCAAACGAGTTCTATGCGCAATTTCTTGATTCGCGAATGGTGTATTCGGCCGCGTATTTCAGTGATCCGGAAGACTCCTTGGAAGATGCGCAGCACCAGAAGCTCGATAGGATTTGCCGCGATTTAGTAATGCGGCCGGACGATCGTTTTCTCGATATCGGTTGCGGGTGGGGTGGCCTGGTCGTCCACGCCGCCAAGCACTTCGGAGTCCAGGCGTTTGGCTGCACGTTGGCGGAACGGCAGTTGACCTTTGCCCGAGAAGTCATCGAACGGCAGTCCCTACAGGAAAGAGTTTCCGTTAGTCTCTGCGATTATCGCGACCTGCAGGGGTGCTTCGACAAGATCGCCTCCGTAGGTATGTTCGAGCATGTGGGGCAGGCGCGGCTACCGCTGTATTTCAAGAAATGTTTCGATCTGCTGAGTCCCGGCGGGCTCTTCCTGAATCGTGGCGTAATTCGTCCGCAGGGCGTTTCCGATGGTCCGGACACTCTGTTCATTCAAAGGAGCGTGTTTCCGGGTGGCGAACTGGTGCACTTAGATGATGTCGTGCGCGAGGGGCAACGCGCCGGCTTCGATGTGGTTGGGCTGCGGGATCTACGCAGGCATTACGCCCTGACATGCAAAGCGTGGGTGAAGAACCTTCAGAAAAATGCCGCTCATTGCCGGGCTTTGGTTGGTGAAGAGACCTACCGCACTTGGTTGCTGTACCTTGCTGGTTCCGCAGTCGGCTTTGAAGATGGGCGAACGGGAGCAGCCCAGGTGCTGTTTTTAAAGCACAGGAATTAAACAACTCCGGCGCCCTCGTTAAGGTCAGAGTCGCTTACGCTTCCGGCTCAGTTTCAGATAGGGTCGCATGACGCTTCCTGCCTGGCCGTGTGTTGGCGATCACGGGGCAAGAGTGCCAGAAGGCGCGGCATGCCCTCGCCGGGGCTCTACTGTTCCCAACCGCCGCCCAGCGCGTTGTAAACCTGCACCAGCGAGAGCCGCTCGTTGAGCTGTGCTCGAGCCAGATTCAGCTCGGCGGTAAAGTACGTCGTCTCGTTTGTAAGAACCTCGAGATAACTGGCCGCTCCTCCCTGGTAACGGATCTCCGAGAGGTGGGCGGCGTCCTGGGCAGCGGTTGTCAGTTGCTGCTGGTGCTCGCGGAATTCGCGGTTCTTCTGATAGGCGACGAGTGCGTCGGAGACTTCGCGGAAGGCTGTTTGAATGCTCTGCTCATAACTGAGCAGCGCTTCCTGCTGCTGAGCCTGCGCGAAACGCACATTCGCGCGCAGGCTGCCGGCATTGAAGATGGGCTGAGTAGCAGTTGCACTCCAGTTCCAGAACCGCGCACCCCATACCGCCAAGTTCCCCAGACCAATACTCTCGAAGCCGCCTAGCCCGGTAAGGGAGATCTGTGGAAACAATTGTGCGCGCGCAACTCCGATCTCCGCGTTGGCTGCAATCAGCTGCTGTTCCGACTGGAGAATATCCGGGCGTCTTTCGAGCAGGCGTGACGGCAATCCCGCGGGAATCACCTGCGGAAGCGGCTGTTCAGTAATGGCGCGGCCTCGCGGGATTCCCTCTGGGTTCTCGCCGATCAGAATGCTGATCCGATTCTCAGCCTGCCGGGCGAGGCGTTCAGTTTCGGGAATCGTTTCGGCTGCTTCTTCGACGAGCTGTTGCGCCTGGCGCACATCCACCATCGAAGTCGCGCCGCCTTGCTCGAGAGTTCTCGTCAGCTTCAACGATTGCTGGCGCGAATCGAGCGTGCGCCTAGCGATATCCAGCTCCAGGTCAAGCTCGCGCAATTGAAAATACGCAGCCGCAAGATTTTCAACAAGAGTGCTTACAACGGTGCGGCTGCCCCATTCGCTCCCTCGCAAGGACGCGCGCGCTGCTTCCGTGGCTCTGCGGTACCGCCCCCAGAAATCCAAATTCCAGGAACCGGAAACAGCCAGCTGGTCGGCGAGGTATGAATATCCGGAGAACACGCCCGGAATTCCGGGGGAACGGACAGCGCTAATGCCCGGGACAAAGGCGGCATTCGGGAACTGGCCGGCCCGCGTAATCACAACCTGCGCCTGCGCCTGTAAGACCCGCGTGGCGGCAATTCTAACATCGTAGTTCTGCTTGAGAGCGGTGCGGATTAGCACCCGTAGTTCCGGGTCCTGAAAAACCTCCCACCATTTTTCGTCTCCGAGAGACGGCACCGTCTGTCCAGCCGTCTGGTCTGGATTCTCGCCCCGGTAAGAGGCCGGCGCGTTGACCACCGGGCGCTTGTAGTTTGGCCCCACCGTGCAGCTCGCCAGAAAAATCAGTGTGCTTGCAAAAACGGCGACAGCCCGTCGCATCAGGCCGGCTCTCCCTCATCTTGGGGCCCGGCAGGTGCTGGCTGGCGGCCTTTCGCCTTCACATGGTGAGATAGTCTCTCCACAACATAGAACATGACCGGGATCAGGAAGATGGCAAGCAGGGAAGCGAAGAGCATCCCGCCAATTACTGTGGTTCCCAGGACCTTTCTCGAAACCGCTCCCGATCCCGAAGCCGTCCACAATGGCACACAGCCCAGAATGAAGGCAAATGCAGTCATCAAAATGGGCCGAAGCCGAATACGGGCGCCGATGAGCGCGGCTTCTCGAATGCTCTTGCCTTCTTTTTCGTATTGATGCTTGGCAAACTCGACGATCAGGATGGCGTTTTTCGCGGCGAGTCCGATCAGCATAATCACGCCGATCTGCGCATATACATTGTTTTCGAATTTCCGACCCAAGAGAAATAAGTATGCGCCGAAAACCGCCACCGGAGTGCTTAACAGCACGCTGAGAGGAAGCGACCAGCTCTCATATTGAGCGGCGAGAATGAGAAACACGAATAACAGTGACAGGCCGAAAATAGTACTGGTCGAGACACCCTGCGCCGCTTTCTGCTCCTGGAACGACATGCCGGTGTAGTCGAATCCCATCTCCGATGGCATAGTCTGCGCGAATACTTCTTCCAAGGCTTGCATCGCCTGGCCCGAGCTGTATCCGGGCGCAGCGGTCGCGTTGATTTGCGCCGCGCGGTATTCGTTATAGCGCAATGTAAATTCGGGGCCGGTAATGGGTTTGATGTCGCTTACAGCATTCAGCGGAACCATCGCTCCCTTGTTGTTGGCAACGTAATACTGCCGGAGATCATCGGTAGTAGTACGGTATTTACCCTCCGCTTCCACGTAGACCTGCCACTGGCGTCCGAAGCGATTGAAGTAATTCACCAGATAGCCGCCCATGAATGCTTGCAGTGTCTGGTAGACATCCGCCACGTTTACTCCCTGACGCACGACCTTGGCGCGGTCGACGTCGACATAGTTCTGTGGCACACGCGGGAGATTCGTCGTGCTTATGGCCGCCAGTTCCTTGCGCTTGCGGGCAGCCGCCACGAACTTATCTACGTTTTCCGAAAGAAACTCGAGACTCCCGCCAGACCGGTCCTCCAGCATGAATTGCACACCGCCGGATGTGCCGACTCCCGGTATCGACGGAGGCGTGAAGGAAAAAGCAATTCCATCCGGTATCTTTGAAAGTTCCCTTGCTATATGGGCACGTATGGCGGCATTGCTCTCATTGCTGCTCTTGCGCTCATCCCAGGGTTTCTCGGTAACAAAGAAGAAAGCATTGTAAGTGCTCTGAACAAGGCTTAACAGGCTAAATCCTATAACGGAAGTTACGCCTTGGACACCGGGTGTATGCGTAACAATATCTTCCACCTGACGCGCGGCAGCCGCCGTCCGCTGCAGCGAAGCAGCCTGAGGAAGTTGAAGGGCCACGTAAACATAACCTTGATCCTCTTCCGGCAGAAAGGACGATGGCAGTTTGCCGCGAATATAATAGGCAACCACTCCGAAGGCAACCAGAATCGCGATACTAAGTAGCGCCCTGCGGATGAGCAAACCGGAAAAGCTAACGTACTTTTCAGTGGCTCCTTTAAGCGCACGGTTGAAACCGCCGAAGAAACGCGACAGCCATCCGCGGGATTTCTTCCTCGGCTTCAAGAGCATGGCTGCCAAGGCGGGGCTGAGCGAGAGCGCATTAAATGCCGAGAAAGCAACCGAGATCGCAATGGTTACGGCGAATTGTTGGTACAAGCGCCCGGTAATGCCCGGTATGAATACAGTGGGAACAAAAACGGCCGCCAGGATCAAAGCAGTGGCAATAACAGGGCCCGACACCTCCTGCATCGCCTGCAGTGATGCAGCTTTCGGTTTCATGCCTTCGTCAATGTGGCGTTCCACGGCTTCCACCACCACAATGGCGTCATCGACAACCAGCCCGATCGCCAGCACGAGGCCGAACAAAGAAAGAGTATTGATGGAAAACCCGAGAAAGGGAAAAACAACGAACGTGCCGATAAGCGAAACGGGAACAGCAGCCAACGGTATCAGCGTTGCGCGCCAGCCCTGCAGGAAAACGTAGACCACCAATATGACCAACGCCAGCGCCGCAAAGAGCGTGTACAGGATCTCATGCATCCCTGCGGTCACCGCCAGCGTGGTATCGAGGCTGACCTGATACGTGAGGTCCTGAGGGAATCGTTGGGCGAGTTTCGCCATAGCCCGCCGGACATTTTCGGCAGCCTCGACTGCATTCGAGCCAGGTAGCTGGTAGATCGCCAGAATGGCGGACGGCTTGCCGTTGTAGCGCCCCGTCAAGTTGTAGGTCTGGGCCCCCAGTTCCAGGCGCGCTACATCCTTCAATCGCAGCGCAGAGCCGTCAGGATTGACTCGCAGCAAAATATTTCCAAATTGTTCGGCGGTGGTGAACCTCCCCTGCGCCTGCACGCTGTAAGTAAACTGCTGGCCATCGGGAACAGGCTCACCACCAATCTGACCGGCCGGATTAACGGTGTTCTGGGCCTGCAGCGCCGCAATGATCTGTGGAACCGTGACCTGCAGCTTGGCAAGCTTATCCGGATTCACCCAGCACCGCATGGCGTATTGTCCTGCGCCAAAAACGTTAACCTGTGAGATCCCTGGTACGCGGGTTAACTGATCGACTAAATTGATGTAGGAGTAATTGGCCAGAAACAGGCTGTCATAGCTGCCGTGTGGCGAATAAAGAGCTACCAGCATTAGAGGTGCGGTCGGCGATTTTCGAATAATGAGCCCCGCGGTATTTACTTGTGCCGGCAGTTGAGCTTGCGCCTGAGCAGTGCGAAGCTGCGTCAGAACTTGATCGATGTTCGGATCGGTTGCTACGTCGAAGTCTACGGTGATCCGCGTCTGCCCGTTATTGGCGTTGATCGAATACATGTAGTTCATGTTGTCGACGCCGCTGATCTGCTCCTCGAGCGGCGTAGCAACGGATTGCTCCAGAGTTTCCGCATTCGCTCCCGGATAAACCGCCTGCACCTGCACTTCAGGTGGCACAATGGCCGGAAATTGCGCAATAGGCAGCCTGACCATTGAGATGAGTCCAACGAGCACCATGAAAATAGCGATCACAATGGCGACAATCGGCCGGTTGATAAAAAACTTCGACATCTCCTACTTATTTCCACCTTGCACAGGATAGGGAGATTCGGCCTTCAGCGTGTCGGGCTGAGGATTTACGATCTGACCATCTCTGACTTTTGCGGTGCCTTCTGAAACAACCCGCTCTCCTGGATGCACACCCTGGCTAACGATCCACATCTCACCGACACGTTCGCCCATCTCCACGGTGCGAATGCTGATTCTATTGCCGGCGCCCACTACTGCAATCTGGGCGCGGCCCTGAAGCTCTGTGACCGCGCGCTGTGGAACCAGCAACGCGCTTTTGTTGAAGGCGGTCATGGCGCGAATACGGCCGAATTGACCGGGTCTCAGGATATTGCCTGGATTCGCGAATGCTCCAACGATCCGTATCGTGCCCGTTTGCGTGTCCACCTGGCGATCAGGGAAAAGGATCCGGCCCTGGCGCGGATATACGTTCCCGTTCGCCAGAGTCAGTTGTAGTGGAACGGAGCTTTTCGACACCAGCAGGTCTGGCCCGGCCGCGCGGCTTTTAATCCGGTCGGCGAGGCTCAAGTACTCCTGTTCGCTGATCGAAAAATATACTTTGATGGGATTTACTTGAGATACCGCTGTGAGTACGGTAGCGGGGCTGACAAGGTTTCCGATCTGCGTAGTTGCGATTCCTGCAATACCGTCGAGCAGAGAACGGACTTTTGTGAAACCGAGATTCAGTTGGGCTGTTTCGACCGCGGCTTCGGTCGACTCGATCGCTGCCTGACTCGCCTTGATCAAGGCTTGTGTTTGAGCTTCAGTCTGTATATCGTTATCAAGCTGGCTCTGCGCAATTGCATGCGCCTGGGCAAGAGGTGTGTCGCGCTTGACATTGATTTGCGCAAGTCCAAGCTGAGCTTGTGCCTGGCCAAGCTGGCCCTTTGCCTGGGCCAGTTGACCCTTAACCTGGTCCAGCACCGCCTGAAAGGGCCTCGGATCGATCTCGAATAGAACATCTCCCTTGTGAACGTACGACCCTTCTTGATACGTTTGCCTGATCAGGTAACCGGACACTTGAGGCTGAATGTTCGCATTGATGTAACCGTCGAGCGAAGCTACCCAGTCACCATATATCGGTACGGTCTTCTGTTCGACTGTGACTACACCGACTGTGGGAGGCGGCGGCACCGGTTGAGTTTGAGACTTGCTGCTGCATCCTGAAGTCATCACCACCGCGGCAAAGGCCAGTACGGCTATTGCGAATCTCGAAAGACTTCCCATAATCGCTAGCGCAGAGTCGCCAGGTAGTTGCCGTAACCGATGATCACGGTCGATCCAATCAGGACGGCCAAGCCTAGAGCGAGAAACAGATGTGCGCTTCGTCCGGCGCCTTTCCATTCTTTCAAGCCGATTCCCCATAACGAGCTGAAGATCACAATGCTAGCCATATGAATCGTCCAGCTCGAGAATTTGTACAGGCCCATTTGCGTTTCGCCCATCGTGTAGAAAAAAAACTGCATGTACCAGGTGACGCCAGCCAAAGCGCACCACAAATAATTCATGCCGAGCGGCACGCGAACCGTCTCGCGCAGGACTTCGGCGGGGGCGGAGGTCAGTACACCCGCCGTGGGCCCACTCAGAGCTGTCTCTTCGATTGGCTGAGGCCCTCCATCGTTGTGGATAGGCGCCGGGGCCTTGGGGCTCAGATACTCGTGCCCGCTTTTATTGCGAATGTTCAGCAAAAGCGTCCAAATGAAATTTGTCGTAAAGCCGCCGATCAGCACCACGACCAGAATCGGCAGGCCCTGCCAGAGGGCTGGGGTTCCATAGTGAATCGTAAGATTGCGAATGGGATCGCCGGCTGCTAGGCCGTATGCGAAGCACGCGCTCATTACGCCGGATAACAGTGCAACGAGAAAGCCTTTCTTCAGGTCGAATTCTTTAATGGTGGCCTGCTGCTCTTCGGGCGGCATCGCACGCTCTTTGTGGATGCCAGCGATGCCCGCAATGGCAAGCCCCGCCAGGCAGACGCCAATGCCAAAGAGAATCACGCGGCCCGAAGTCGTGCCCAAAACCTGAGAGACAAATTGACCTCTAAAAATGGGAGGCATCAAAGTCCCGAATGCGGCGCACAGACCCATGACAATCGCCATTCCAAGCGAGAGCCCGAGATAGCGCATCGTCAATCCGAACGTCAGTCCTCCAATGCCCCATAACAGTCCGAAGAGATAGCACCAGAACAACGTTGATCCCGGCGTGGCCGCCAGGACGGCAGGCAGTCTACTCGTCAAGAGCGAGGCCACAATCCAAGGAGCAATGATCCAACTGAAAACGCCGCCAACCAGCCAATACGTTTCCCAAGACCACCGTTTGACGAGCCTGTACGGAACATAAAAGCTGCCGGAAGCGAGGCCGCCGAGCCAGTGATAGACGACGCCGAGCGCAGGGTTCGGAGTCATTGCATCTCACCGCAAAAAAGCATCTTGCAGTCCGCCGTCCACGGGGACGATATGGCCCGTCGTCTTGGAGCTTTCCTCGCCTGCCAGCCAAAGGATGGCACTGGCGCAATCGCGCGGATGAATCGGCTTTTGTGTAAGGGTGCGCTGCGCATAGAAATCGGCGAGTTTGTCACGCAATTCCTCCGTTGATTCGGTTTCCGAGAAAGGAAGCTTATATTTCTGAAGCGATTGAATTACACGGTCGCGAGGAAACATTGTAGAGCCCGCAACAACCGTGGCCGGCGCGATCGCGTTCACTCTAACCGTCGGCGCGAGGCGGATTGCAAGTTCCCGGATGAGATGGTTCAGAGCACTCTTGCTTACGTCGTAGGCCTCGCTGCCCTGCTTCGGAACCACTGCATTCGCGGAACTGGTAAGCACCACCGAACCGGAAAGCTTTTGGTCACGAAATATCCAGGCTGTTCCCTCCACAAGCAGGTGATTGCCGGCGACATTTATCAGGAAGGTCTTGCTCCACTGTGCCTCAGTCAGCCGGCCATCGCTGTCTGCAACTGGAAAGATTGCCGCGGTATTGATGACAATATCGATTCCGCCAAATTGCAAGATCGCCCGGCGAACAGCTTTCGCAATACTTTCTGCGCTGCCGATATCCACGGCGGCATCCACGACGGACTCCGAGGACGAGAGCGCGGACGCTTCCGATGCGACGGACTTGGCAGCCTCCGCGTTTTGGTCGGCGACAACAACGTGCGCCCCTTTACGCGCCAGCATGAGCGCCACTTCGCGGCCAATTCCGCTGCCGGAGCCGATCACGAAAGCGATCTTACGGCTGAACTCGGCCTCCCGCGGCATGCGCTGCAGTTTGGCCTCTTCCAATGCCCAGTATTCGATACGAAACGCCTCCGACCGCGGCAGCGCGACGTAATTATGGAAACTTGCAAATTGGCGTGACTGCTCAGGCGTGCGGGCTTGCGGAAAGAAGCTCGGTGAATCGCCCGATTCAAGCGCATTTGCACCCGCCATTACGTGAATGGCGTTGATGAAAAACTCGGTGATGATACGCGCTTCCTTCTTGCTCTTCCCGAAGCCGAAAATTCCCAGCCCCGGTATGATCGCCACGGAAGGATTCGTATCGCGGAGGGGAGGAGAATCCGGAGCGGCCCAATCTGCGTAATATCTGGCGTAGTCTGTGCGGTATTGGCCGACTTGTTCGCTCATGGCGGCCTTCAAGTCGTCTGCTCCCTGCTGCTCCGGCTTCCAGTCGACGAACATCGGACAGATCCGCGTTCTCAAGAAGTGATCCGGGCAACTCGTTCCCAGCGCGCCAAGCTCACGAGCCCATTTCGAGTTCGCAAATGTGAGCGCGTCGTCATGATCGGCATAGTGGGCGATCACACGGCGATTCGTAGACACAATGCCTCTCAATGTCGGGAGGATCTTCTGCGCAAGCGCCTTACGGTCCGGAACCTTCACGTGCTTAGCCCCGCCAAACATCGCCCCTTTGCGCGATTGGTGCTCCGTTAGAAACTCACCCATCTGATCGATGGTGCGAAGACTGTTCAGATAGCATTCCCGCTGCGTCTCTCCCCATGTGAAGAGACCATGACTCCCGAGCAGAATGCCGTCGCAATTCGCGTTTTCGCGGACTGCCTGCTCCAGCATGAGACCCAGCTCGAAACCGGGCCGCTGCCACGGGAGCCACACGATTTTCCGGCTGAAGCTCCGATTGAATTCCGCTAACTTTTCCTTTCCATTGGCGCTGGCTGCGATAGCAATCGCCCAGTCCGGGTGCAGATGATCGACGTGCGCAAACGGCAGGAATGCATGCAGTGGCGTGTCGATAGACGCCGCGACCCGATTTTCGCCAAAAGCAGAGAGTGGATAATAGCGGACCATCTCATCTTCATGCGCTTCGCCCCGGTAAATCTCCTTCAACTGCTCCATGCGATCCAAATACAGGAGCGCGAAACCGGAATCGGCTATAGATCCGAGATCCCCACCGCTTCCCTTCACGGCCAGCACACGGACAGGGCGTCCCGTAAACGGATCGGGCAGCTCAAATTTCGAGCTGGTATTACCGCCGCCGAAGTTTGTGATGCGCAGGTCCGCCCCGAGAAGATTTGAGCGATATCGGAGAAGAGCTAATTGATTTCCGCCAAGCGCGGCGGCATGCTTCTCGTCCCAGGCGTCTTTCAGATGAATGATTTCAGTCGTTTGGGGCATTGGCACTCTCTCTGACATTCTCGCTTAGGCATACGAGCCGGCCCCCGACACAGTGCGCGAGGCGCGTTCCTGCGAAATAAGTTCCACATAACCGCTTTCGAGGAATGCCTTCATGGGATCGGCAGCCAGTCCCTTCGACAAGCGCCATTCGCGTATCGCAGGACGAACATCTGTGGAGAATGCATCCTGCAGAACGGATTCAGCCGGAATCAGATCGCACTTCTGCTGGGCAACAGCCAGGTGCTTGTAATCGACCAGCGCGGCTTTGGCGAATAGCTCCTGCGCGGCCATCACAGTCTGAATCATTGCCGCAATCTTGCTTTTCAAGTTATGGCTCTGGTCCACCATGTAAGTGACATCCCCGCGCGCTTTAGTCTCCCACTCGAAGTACAAGATTTCGTGAAAAATCCGAAACACCTGGTAAGGATCGATGGAGCCCATGGTCAGGTCGTCGTCGGCATAACGCCGGTCATTAAAATGAAAGCCGCCGAGCATGTCCTCGGAAAGCAGCCATGCGACGATCTGCTCGATGTTCTGCGATAAATAGTGATGGCCAGTGTCTACCAGCACCTTCGCCTGCGGCCCCGCCGCTCTCGCCAACAGCAGTGCCATTCCCCAATCTGCAATATCGGTGTGATAGAACGCAGGCTCGAACGGCTTGTACTCGATCAGCATTCGCTGGCCGGGCGTAAGTAGGCTGTGCATGGCCATCAGACACTCTTCAAACCACTTCTTGCGTTGCCGCAGGTTTGCAGTGCCCGGGTAATTCGAGCCGTCAGCAAACCAAAATGAGATATCCCGGCTCCGCAGGTGCTGGCCGATCTCAATGCTTTCCTTTGCATGCTGCATGGCTTGTTCGCGAACTTCTTTATCCGGGTTGCCGAAAGATCCATATTTATAGATCTGCTCCTGAAACAAGTTCGGATTGATGGAGCCAGGCCGAATGCCATAGCGCTCCGCCAATTGAGAAACCTCTTCGACACTCGCTGCACCATGTGGAAAATCCCAAAGAACATGTAGCGCCATTAAAGGGCAGACACCTGTAACTGCGTGGACTTGAGACGCGTCGCTGAACTTCTCTTCGATCGTGGTTGCCGCAGCAGTTTGCAGAAACTTTCCGAAGCGCGTCCCCGTATTTGCGAATCCCCAGGAGGGAAGTTCGATCCGAAAGGCGTCGAGGGCGCGGAAAATTCTATCCGTCAATTTGGATTGCATAGCTGGTTTTTCTGGAGCGTGCGCTCTCACTCTACGAGAATGACATCCAGAATTCTGGGGCCATGGACGCCCTGGACGCGCGTCATTTCAATATCGGAAGTAGCAGATGGCCCCGAGATGGTTGTTAATGGGACACCCTTGAACCTGGCCATCTCCCGAATTCCTTCCGGAACTGTCTCGACCACCTGATTCGCGCGCACAATGCAGAGGTGGTAATCCGGGATGAGTGTGAGGGTGCGGCGGCCTTCTCCGCTGCTATGGCGAAGCACAATTGTTCCGGTCACTGCGATCGCCAGTGCGCAACCAGTCAGGACCCCTTCGCTTGCATCCATTTCGCTATAGGTCAACTCGCGATCGGAACGAAAACGGAACCCCTCCGGCAACCACGTCTTGGGAAGGTCCGGCGGAATCAGCAACGCCGATTTGGCGCGCCCGGCGATGACGCTGGCAACGGCCTGATTCAGGCCAGGTTCAGCGCACCGGTAAACCATAGCGCCGTAATCATGCAGACGATCGACGAGGAGATCGAGTCGCGCATCCAGGTTCAACGTACGGATGGTTCGATATTCGCGGACCAGGCCCTCAGACTCGGACTCGCGAGAAGCAGGAAG
Source organism: Bryobacteraceae bacterium (assembly GCA_036557345.1). Lineage (GTDB taxonomy): Bacteria > Acidobacteriota > Terriglobia > Bryobacterales > Bryobacteraceae > Bog-105. The sequence goes on along the minus strand of DATBHS010000252.1, from coordinate 26,781 downwards.
CGATCCACTGGCGTCCCGAATCCGCTTGAGAATTTGTTCCCGGGCTGTGTTCATGCAAGATTCCCGCGTGTACGTTCGCGCCACCATTGGCGGAACGACCGCTTGGGAACGGCCGTCAAATCCCGAACGGCTGTCCATCCTCCGAGCTGTCCGGGCAGATGGCGAATCACACCATCGCGCTCAAATGGAACTTGAGCGACGCGGGCCAGAGCCTGAGCCGCAGAAAATCGCCCCGGCTTTTCCAAAGCGAATGCCGCCGCTTTCATCACTGCCCGCTCCGAGAAGGGGGCGTCACCGCGTTCCACGACTTCGCCGCGAAGGTCAATCAATATCTCCGGAATATTGATCTTCACCGGACATACTTCGTAGCAGGCACCGCATAGGGACGACGCGTACGGAAGCGACTGTGAATGCTCCATTGACTGCAATTGCGGCGTGAGAATCGCGCCGATCGGACCGGCATACACCGACCCGTATGCGTGTCCTCCTGTCTGCCGGTATACAGGACAGGCATTCAGGCACGCGCCGCAGCGGATACAGTTGAGCGTGTCGCGAGATTCCTGCTGTGAGAGTACGCTTGTGCGCCCGTTATCGAGCAGAATCACGTGAAACTCGCGCGGGCCATCGTCAGGCGTAACTCCCGTCCAAATCGAGTTGTACGGATTCATGCGCTCGCCGGTCGCGGAGCGTGGGAGCAATTGCAGGAAGACTTCCAGATCCTGAAAGGTCGGGATCATCTTTTCGATGCCGATCAGCGTAATCAGCATTTCCGGAAGAGAAACGCACATGCGGCCGTTGCCCTCCGATTCGACAATGCAGACCGATCCGGTGTCCGCCACGGCTAAATTAGCACCGCTGATCGCGACGCTGACGCGCAGAAACTTTTCGCGCAGGTAGCGGCGCGCTGCGTTGGTGAGGTCTTCGGGCCGGTCTCCGAGATCGCTCAGCCCCATCTTTTCCATGAAAATCTGGCGGATCTCCAGCTTGTTGCGATGCAGCGCGGGAACGACGATGTGAGACGGCCGGTCTTCGCCAAGTTGCACGATTAGATCTGCCAGATCCGTCTCATAGGGCGTGATTCCGGCCGCCTCCAAGGCTGCATTCAGGCCTATCTCATCGGAGGTCATTGTTTTGACCTTGATGACCTCGGCCGCATGCCGCGCCTGGATGAGGGAGATGACGATTTGGTTCGCCTCATCCGCATCGCGCGCCCAGTGGACGTGGCCGCCGGCGCGAGTGCAAGCCAATTCGAACTGCTCGAGGTAGAAATCGAGATGGCGAAGCGTGTGCTGTTTTATCTGACGGCCGGCTTCCCGTAGAGCCTGCCAATCCGGCAATTCCTCCACGACGCTCGCTCGTTTTCTGCGGATCACGTTCGTCGCTTGGCGGACGTTATGACGCAGTTGTGTATTGCCGAGCAGATGCTGCGCAGCTCGCGGGAAATCAGGCGCCCGCGCCGCTTCACCGACGCGAACGCTCACAATACTTCACCCTTCTCGCTCGATGCCAGAATCTCCGCAAGATGCAGGCACCGCACCCCGGCGAGTTGACGGCTGAGCGCGCCGCCGATGTGCATGAGACACGAGTTGTCGAGCGCGGTACAGATTTCAGCGCCTGTATCAAGAATGCAGCGGGTTTTCTCGGAGAGCATAGCCGCCGAAACCTCCGCATTCTTTATGGCGAACGTGCCGCCGAACCCGCAACACTCAGCGGCTTCGGGAAGATCGATCAGAGTCAGGCCGCGCACGCCACGAAGAAGCTGCACCGGCTTATCTCCAACCTGCAGCGATCGCAACGAATGGCAGGACGGGTGAAGCGTGACGGTGTGTGGAAAGAAGGCCCCTACGTCAGTCACGTGGAACTTATCGACCAGCAACTCCGAGAATTCGAAGACGCGGGGCAACAGTTTCTCTACTTGATCCTGCACCGCAGAGTCTCCGCTCGCGGCGGCCATTTTCAGGTAGTGATCCCGTATCATGGCGACGCAACTCGAGGATGGAATACAGATAATCTCAGCATCCTGAAAAACATCCAGAAAGTGGTGCATCAAAGGGATCGCTTCGCGGCGATACCCCGTGTTGTAATGCATTTGGCCACAGCATGTTTGGGCCTCGCGAAATTCGACGGCATGCCCGAGCCGTTCGAGAACTCGTACAACTGCTTTGCCTGTATTCGGAAACAGCGTGTCGTTGTAGCAGGTGATAAAAAGCGAGACAAGCAACGTTGCGTCCCGCCGCTCAAGCGCCGGTTATTTTAAAGGCAATCGCGTAGTCGCAAGGCTTTTGCGACGGCAACAGAATTTTCAAACCGCCTTTATCTTGCGTGAACTCCAGGTGCCCGTCATAACCAAGTAAGCTTACATCTTGAATTTTTCCGACTCTGAGCTCAGTATCCGTCGCGAGCGGCTTTACAACGGCCTGGTAGTCCGGCCAACCCATCACAAATGCATACAGGACTTCGCCCTTTGTTGTAAACCGCACGTCAGCCGCCGTCAGGTCTTTGCGCTTGCGCTCGTTAAACGAAGAACTCTGAGCCGGCGCTTCTGTTCCGGGGCCCTCGCCGAAGATTTTCCAGGGTCGCGTATCGTGAATGCCTTCGCTGTTGACGGCCATCCATTTGGTGATCTCGGAAAGCACGTTGTGTTCTTCCAGGTCAAGCTGCCCGCTCGCGGGCAAAGGAAAATTCAGCAAGAGATTGCCATTGCGACTTACGATATCGACCAGCATATCGATCACGGTTTTCGGCGTTTTGTAATCCATACCGCGTTTGTAGTGCCAGTCACCGATACACGTGTCGGTCTGCCAGGGCCGCGGCCAGATCTTGTCGACGACGCCGCGCTCCACGTCAAGAACACCAACGCCTTTTTCGGTGTCCTGCGGGCGCTTACTGGTGTATACCGCCTGGGTTTTGCCTCCGTTTTTGCGCGCGCTCAGATTGTAGTGGTGGGCAACGAGATTCAGGCCATAATCTTCGAATGGCAGTGCCCCGTCGGTATACAGGAGGTCGGGTTCGTATTGGTCCACCAGATCTCTGATCCGCATGTACCAGTGATGTTTCCACCACGCCGGAATCCCGCTCTCATCCCAATCCAACTTGCTGTCGACTTCATCGGAATCGGCATATAAATCGAAGTATTCAGGGTTCGCGCCATCGTATGGAACGCCAGCGTAAGGACCGCTTGTGTCGTGGCCGTGGCTGGTGGAGAACCACTTATATGTGATCCATAAGTGCTCCGTAACTCCGAACTTGAGTCCCGCTTCGCGGGCGGCTCTGCTCCAGAGTCCCACTACATCCTTCTTCGGCCCCATCTTTGCAACGTTCCAGCGCTGATACTTCGAGTTCCACATGTCGAAATTATCGTGATGCACACCCATGCTCACGAAATACCTCGCGCCGGCCTTCTTATAGAGGCTGATCAGCTCAGCGGGCTCGAATTTCTCGGCCTTCCAGTATGGAATCGTATCCTTGTAGCCGAACTTCGAAGGATGCCCGTAGGTCTGGACATGATAGTGATACTGTGGGCTGCCCTCCATGTACATGTTGCGCGCGTACCAGTCCCCGGCTTCAATGGCGGATTGAGGTCCCCAATGAGCCCAGATACCGAACTTGGCGTTTCTGAACCATTCGGGGATTTCGTAGTTGCTAAGAGACTTTCGCGTGCCTTGAAACGGGCCCTTCTCGATTTCGATATCAGGCGGGGGCTCCGGTTTGACGCTCTGAGCGCGGGCTAGCGAAAAACCGCCCGCTAGAAGTCCGAGCGCGCTTCTTCTCGAGATTCTCATTTCTCAGCAATTCACCCCTGACGCAAGGAATCCGCCATCCACGCCGATGCACTGGCCTGTTACGAACGCTGCCGCATCAGAAGCCAGAAAGATCGCGGCGCCAACGAGTTCTGGAATCTTACCAAAGCGCTTCATGGGTGTGCGCAAGAGAAGTTCGTGGCCACGCGCGGTGCCGTCCAGCAACATCGAGTTGAGATCCGTTCGGAAGATGCCGGGCGCAATTGCGTTTACGTTAACTCCTCGGGGCGCCCATTCGACAGCGAGACTGCGCGTGAGGCCCAAAACAGCCGCCTTGGAGGTCGAATACGCGGCCACTTCAAAGAAACCGAGAAAGGACCCGAGCGAGGCGATGTTGATGACACGCCCGCGCCCACTCGTGCGGAGCGGCTCAAAAAAGCTCTGACTGGCGCGAAGTGTGCCATTCAGGTTCACATTCATTAGACCGGTCCATTCATTTTCACTGACTGAGACGGTCGGCTTACGGAAAGTCTGCCCGGCGGCATTGAGCAGGATCTCAACACTGCCGAGTTCGCGAATTACCGTATCCCGCAGAGCGTCGACAGACTCCCGGCTGGAGGCGTCCGTGGGCAAGCGAAGCGTCTTGCGGCCCGCCTTCGCGATTTCACTCGCCACCTCATCGACGAGGTTCTCCCGGCGGCCCGTAGCGACCACATCCGCCCCAGCTTTCGCCAGCCCTACCGCGAGCGTCCGCCCGATGCCGGAAGTTCCGCCCATTACCACTGCAACCCGCCCTGAGAGGTCGAACAGACCGGATGACATCGCCTCATCTTACAATCGATCTCTTTCCAGAACCTGCCGCGCGGCCCTGATACCCGAACCAATGGCCCCATGTACCGTGGCACTGTGCCCATTCTGCTCTGTCGCTTCACCGGCAAAGAAGAGCGTGTCCTGGACGGGTTCAACGAATTTTGCCCGCCAAGGCAATGCTCCAGCCGGAACATAGCTGTATGCGCCACGCGCAAAGGGGTCAGCTTGCCAGTCATGGAAATAGGCGGCCTGAAGCAAACGATTCAGATCCGCCGCGCTATGGGAAGTGATACGTGCCAGAGAAGAGATCGCGTGGGAAAGAACTTCGGCTTGTGATTTACCCATAAGCGCATCAGCACGCGGACCCGCGCTCCATCCGGTGAGGATGGGAGCGCGAACCGGCAGCGTGGTCCACCAGGTGGAGAACGACGGTTCATCAGATAGAAGGAAGCCCGCGTCCGCGAAGTCTTCGCCTGATTCCCAGAACGCCTCACGAAATCGAAGAACCACGCGGACGGCTTGCCCGAATCGCATGGCGCGCGCGGCTCCGAGTATTTCATGAGGCTCGGGATCGAAACGGATCGCTCCGGGCTCGCCGGGTGCACTTTGCAGCACTCCGAGTGGGACTGTCACCAGCATACGGCGGGCGTGAACGACCTCCCCGCCATAAAGTTGAACTGTAGTGGAACCGGGCTGCCATTGAATGCTTTCTACGATGGCATTCAGGCGCAGTTTCGACACGCTGTTCCTTACCCCAGCAAGAATTTCCAGCGGCACGCATTGATAACCGTTGGCCGCAAGCCGGAACGCACGGTCGCCTTCAATGGCATCGGAGGCCTTCGCGTCCTGCGCCAGAGAATGAATCCCCACAACCTCTTTGCGAGCGGCATTGAAGCCTTCTACATAGGAGGTGCTGAGCTGCTTCGCGTCTTCTGAATAGGAGGACCGGTTGAGAAAGTTCGCAAACGGCTCGTCCGGACCTGTGCCTGCCATTTGTTTTAAACCGGTCATGACATGATCGATCAGCCGCCATGTATCATCCCCAGGTTGTACTTTGCCTTTCTTGACGTGCCTGGCTCGGCCGGCACAATCGTAGGCGGTCAGGCGGCCGTCACGAATGATGTCCCAGATCTCGGGCGGACGGCCATGGATAAATTCCGCCCCGAGTTCGATGGGGACAGACCATAAGGAGTCGCGGACCGTGAAGATTCGACCGCCGATTCTGTCGCGTGCTTCCAGGCACAGCGCGTTGCAGCCGCCGCGGTCGAGTTCGCGAAGCGCTGCCAATCCCGCCGCGCCAGCGCCGATGATCAGGACGTCAACGTCGGGCAGTGGCATGACTGTATTGTCAGGCACAATCAGTTTCGGGTTAGTGTTGATTAGAAAGCTATGGCTTACCAGGATCTGTTATTTGAAATCGAAGACGCCACGGCGGTCATCACGCTGAACCGTCCTGCTCGCCGAAATGCTCTGTCGCTCGGGCTGATGCGGGAGCTGATAGCATGCCTTGACAAAACAGGTGGCAATAGATCGGTATCCGCTGTGATTCTCGCGGCGGCCGGAAAAGTCTTCTGTTCCGGGCACGACCTGAGTGAGATGGTGGGACGCGTGGCAGGGGATTATCGCGAGATCTTCGACGTATGCACGCGATTGATGGAAAAGATTCAGTCGATCCCGCAGCCGGTAATCGCTGAAGTGCAAGGTACTGCAACCGCGGCAGGATGCCAGCTGGTAGCGACGTGCGATCTGGCGATTGCTGCGGAGGGCGCGACTTTTGCGACACCCGGCGTGCGTATTGGCCTGTTTTGTACGACGCCGATGGTTGCGCTGAGCCGGGCCGTAGGGCGCAAGCGTGCGCTTCAGATGCTGTTGACCGGAGAGGCCATCGATACAGCTACGGCAGTTGACTGGGGCCTCATCAACAATGTAGTTCCAACGGGCGAGCTGAGGGCGGCGACGCGTAAATTGGCCGCACGAGTCGGGGAGGCAAGTCCTTTCGTCGTTAGTATCGGCAAGCAGGCATATTACACGCAAATCGATCTTGACCAGCCGAAGGCGTACGCATTTGCAAAGGAAGTTATGACAACAAATGCGCTAGCACACGATGCACAGGAAGGCATCTCGGCCTTCCTCGAAAAGCGTTCGGCGTGCTGGTCCGGACGCTAACTTGAACCGCGGAGATCGCGATACGCCACCAGACAACGATCTGCCGTTTCCCTTTCCGGGAAGCGGCTGCCCTCCTGCTCGATGAGGTAGTACTCTACTCCGCCCTTGCTTTCCGCGGCAGCGAAGATTTTCTTCCATGGCGCAGCGCCTTCGCCAAACAAGACCTTGTATCCCTTGTCCGGGGACCAGTCTTTCAAATGTAGGGAGCGGATACGTTTGGGATGGCTTTCGATCCATGCGACGGGATCGGCGCCGGCTTCCACGCAGGTGCCAACGTCAAGCTGGAGCATGATGCTTTTGTCGGTATTGGACGCCAGAACCTGCATGGGCACCTGGCCATCAATCGCGTGCCACTCCGCATCATGATTGTGATAACCGGCATGCAGTCCTTGCAGCTCGAAAGTCTTGTTTGCGTGATTGAGAGTGTCCGCGATCTGCTTGTAACCGTCAATAGCTGTCAGTTCGCGGCCAGGACTCGACATCACTACATAGCGTGTTCCCAGAATTTTGTTCAGTTCGATCGCATGGCCAATGCCGTCCTGCGTGAATGACTTTGTATCGTTATGTGTTGAATAACAGCGCAACCCAAGATCGTCGAGCTGCTTGCGGACCTGCTTGGCGTAGTCGGTGCTCCACTGAAAATAGGGCGCGTAAAATTCGACGCATTCATAGCCCATTTTTGCAACGCCCTGGAGCGTACCCATAAGGTCTTTCTTCAGCTCGTCGCGAACGGAATACAACTCAAGTCCAACCGGGATCTTCTTGCCCTTACCGAGCGCTGCCAAGGGCGCGGCTGCCGCTGCAGCGGCTAGAAAGGTTCGGCGCGAAGGTTTGAGACTCATTTGGAAAGCACCATATCACAGGGCGTTGAGGAGGAGTCACTTCGCCGGCGCAAAAGCAAGCGGCGTGTTCCTGAACCCGCTCGCCCGATAGTGTGCATACACTGTTGGGAGCGAGAGCTGAGTGGAAGAGCGTATCCAACCGGGCAGTGCCGCAATGATAGCGGAAACCGAAGCCTCCCTTCGGGTTTCCATCGATTCGCTTCCTGGCCTGGTTGCTTATATTGACCGGGAATTCCGTTACCGCTTCGCAAATGAACGATACTCGGAACGGTTCGGGCGGCATGGTCAGGAGTTCACCGGTCTTACTATCGCTGAAGCTTTCGGTGAACAATCGTTCGCTCTCATTCGACCTTATGCGGAGCGCGCATTGCGCGGCGAAACCGTTGTTTACGAAGACGTTTCGGCCTTCCATGAGGATTTCCGTCGGAATATCCGTGTAATTTACATTCCTGACCGGGACAGCGACGGGGCCGTGAAGGGCTTCGTGGTCATCGTCGAAGACGTTACGACGCGTAAGGACGCGGAGGAAAAGCAGCTCGAGATTGAGCGGCAGTTGACATTGTTGATTGACGCTTCCGGCAAGCTCCTCGCGTCTCCTGATTCAGCGGGGGTTCTGGGCAATATCCTTGATCTGGCAAAAAGCTTCATCGAAGCGGACGGCTACTCGGTTTGGCGGAGAAAAGAGAGCGGCTCCTGTTGGCAGATAGTGGCGATGAGCGGGCTCTCCGAGACCTACTCGGGATCCGTTACAGATACCGAAGGAATAGTGGACAGGCTTCCGCGCGAACCGTTGGCCGTAGAAGATGTTGAGCAAGCGCCATTCGCTAGTCTTCGCCGAGAGGCTTACAAGAGCGAGGGCATCCGGTCTCTCATTTCGGTTCCGCTGCAAATGCATGGCGATCTAGCCGGAACGCTGGTCTTCTATTACCGCACGAAGCACCGGTTCGCGCCCCTCGAGATACGTATGGCTTCCGCGCTTGGGAATCTCGCCGCGTCAGCCTTGAGCACCGCCGATCTGTATGCGCGTGAAACGGAGCTGCGGAGAAAGGCAGAAGCCGAAGAGAAAAAGGCACAATTCCTTGCGAGGGCGGGTCAGGTGCTCTCCTCGTCGCTCAACTATGAGGAGACGCTTTCTGCCGTGGTCGACCTGGCGGTGCCTTCGTTTTCCGACTGGGCCAGCGTAGATATTTTCGACGAGAACAACCGGCTTCGGCGCGTTTCTATGAAGCATGTCGATCCCGCCAAAACAGCCATCGGCCACGAGTTCCGCCGCAAGTATCCGCCAGACGAAGCCGATGCCGGCATGGTCGTAATGCGTACCGGGAAATCGATGCTGGCGCCAGAGATTACCGACGAGATGCTTGCACAAGGCTCGCGCGGGCCGGAACATCTAGAGATCATCCGCGAACTGGGGTTGAAATCGGTCATTCTTGTCCCTCTTCGCGCAAGCGAGCGCACGTTCGGATTGCTTTCGTTTGTAACTAGCGAGTCGAACAGGAAATATTCGGAGGCAGACCTTGCATTCGCAGAGGACCTCGGCCGGCGTGCCGCAACGGCAGTGCACAACGCTCGCCTGTTTACGGAATCCAGAGAGGCCCAGGAGGCCCTCGGGCGCTTGAATGCCCAACTCCAGAGAGCCAATGAGGACCTGAACCAGTTCGCCTATTCTGCTTCGCACGATTTGCAGGAGCCGTTGCGCATACTGGCGATTTACAGCCAGCTCTTAAACCGCAGATACGAAGGCAAGCTCGACGGGAAGGCCCGCGAGTACTTAGACTTCATCGTGGAGGGCGCCAAGCGGATGGAGATGCTCCTGCGCGATCTGCTCGTATTCATACAGTCGGTGAATATCGTGCAAGGCGAATTGCCGCTGGTAGATACAAGCCAAGTTTTGGAAAAAGCCATCGCGAATCTCAAGAGTGGCATTTTCGAAAGCGGAGCGAAGATCATGCATTCGGAGTTGCCGAAGGTGCGCGTACAACAAATACATCTGATCCAACTGTTCCAGAACCTCATTGGCAACGCCGTCAAGTATCGCGGGGAAGATCAGTTAGTCGTCGAAATCGGAGCGCGCCGGAACGGAGCCGCCTACGAAATCTATGTAAAAGATAACGGGATCGGAATTGCGCCGGAGTATCAGACGCAGATCTTTGGTCTCTTTAAGCGGTTGCACAATCGGGAGAACTATCCGGGAACGGGAATCGGCCTGGCCATTTGCCAAAAAATTGTGGAAAGATACGGCGGACGGATCTGGGTTGAATCGCCGGGCAACTCGGGATCGACCTTCTATTTCACGCTGCCTTCGTGAGGCAGGAGAGCAGGTTACAGCGCGCGGATGTCCATAACCGTGACGTCATCCGCCTGCTCGGTCGTGCCGACCGCCAAGGAGGCTAACGCGTTTGCCAGACCGGTACCGTGAAGCCGGCTGAGCCGTTGGATGCGATCCACCGGCCAACTGGGATCATCCTCGGCTCCATTGCTCTCGGAAAATCCATCGCTGAAGAGAACAAGGCGATCGCCGGAAGCAAATGGAACTGATTCTTCACGGAATGCCGAACCCCTGAAGGCACCCAGAACCGTCGCGGTGGGCTCAAGCAGTTCAGTCCGGCTTTCTCCTCTCAAAACAACTGGCGAAGGATGCCCGCAGTTGACGTATCGAATGGTCTGCGTGCCGGATTCGTACAGACCGTAGAAGAGGGTTGCGAAGAACTCGGGTCGCGTCGATTCGAAGAAGAGCTGGTTCACGCGCTGCATCAGCGTAGAAGGTGACCGTCCTAAATCGGCATGCGACCGAATAGTTGCCTGTAAATTGGCTACAAGCAAAGCTGCGCCGATTCCTTTCCCCGATACATCGGCGAGAACGAAGCCCACATGCGAAGCGTCGATTTCCAGGAAATCATACAGGTCTCCGCCGATCTCGCTCATCGGCAGAGAAGCGCATTCGCACTCCAGTCCGTAGGCGCGGAACTGAGGTTGAGGCAGCAATTGTCGCTGAACTTTTCGAGCGATAGCGAGTTCGGCGTCAAAATGGCGATGATCCTCGCGCCCGCTGCGGAGATGCTTATCCACAATTTCGAGAAAGTGCCCGTTGTCCCAGGGCTTCGGGATGAAGTCGCATGCGCCGCGCTGCATGGCGCGCACCGCGAGTTCAATTGTGCTCCAACCTGTCATGGCGACAATTGGCACATCCCGGCGGTGTGCCCGGAGCCGGTCGAGTAAACGCAGTCCCTCCTCGCCGGAAGTTGTGTCCCAAGTGTAATTCATATCGACAACGATCAAGTCCGGATCGCCCGAAGCAGTGGCGGACAACGCTTCTCCGGGTGATTCCGCCGTTTGAGTTGCATAGCCGGCACCCTTTAACAGGAGGCGCAGCGCTTCGCGCACATCGGCCTGATCGTCCACGACGAGCACCTTTTTCGTGTCAACTCTCGCCTTGCAGGGTAGTTCAGCGGACATCATGGAAACTCGGATATGTGCAGCATATGTGCAAGCCGGGGGCCAATGGTGATATGTGGCTCGATCTAATGCTTTCATCCGCTTGCGGCACGAATCAAGCCCATCCGGTGTTCATTTCTGGACACCGCGGTTCCCAATCGTCACAACAAGAGTTATATTGGCATCCACACCCACGTATGATACTGGCGAGAGAAAATTTGGCGGCCACAAATCCCGACGCGGTAAGGGTCTCGGCCGCCGGCCGGTTGATGTTGTGGGCAGTCGGAGTATCTGCGCTCTCGGGAGCCGCTGTCTTCCTGTTCCTGCTCCTTGGTGAGCAGCGGGCACCCCGTGCTTCGTCAGACGCCTCAACGCCGCCTATTTTGTCAAGCCCCGCATCTGCCGAGACCCGAAGAATAACGAAGCCCGAACAGTCCGCTGCAAGAACTCTGACTCGAGAACCGGTCGATTTGGTGAGGAGTAGTTTTTCGATACGTAAGTCGCGAGCTTATCGGGCAGTTGGGCCACTTCGAGTTCGATTGCTAAGAATAGGCAGGAACGCGAGCTGCGATATCGCCGTGCTGCTGAATGGCAAGCGAACCGAAAGGTTAGGCGCGAGCGTTGGCACGACAATTGACCTTGGCGTTCCGGGTTCGGTTTCACCCACAACACTCGTCCTGACTCAAATAACAAGGAGTCGTGTCGCGGGCTACGTACTGGCCCAGAAATCCCCAACTAAAATGCCTGCCGCGCGCAGCGGCCAAAAATGATTTAGATGTGTTCTTCGTTTGTGTTATCGGCTTGAATTTCACGGAGCTGAAACCCAACTGGTTTTTCGAATAGTGCGGGATTAAACGGCACGTCGTTGTAGGCGATGTACTCGTATTTGTATACCTCGCCTTTCGAGTGCCAGCTAATAGAGAGGGGCACGTCCGTGTCGGTCTTCACCACCAAGGTCGCCGGCCCTCCCGGCGTCTGAAGAACGTAGCTCTCGGTTGGTTTCCCATTGACGATCGGTCCGGCCTGTTTGCGCGCGCCCGAGCTTTCAAAGAAACCGATTTCATCCCCGAATTCCAGCCGGTCCAGGTGACCCAACCCGTGCTTGGGGTCGAAGGGGAGCACAACGGGCAGATGAATGTCCTCCGGGCCGCCGTGATCAATGGCATGAGTTCCCGTTTTGTCAATGAGGTTCAAACTGTACGCATCCGGCTCCGCGATGATCGTTAGTTTCTCAATCCGCTGGCGCGCGTCGGGAGGATCTTCCACGCGGGCATAGCGCGATCCGGCGCAATAGATCGTTCGTGGCAAGGCGGCAAAGGAGCCGGGTCGAATGCCTGGTCCCATAAGCCGCACGACTATCTTTCTCATGTTTGCCGGGCGGTCGCTACCCGGGGCTTGGGCGCTTGCCGCAGTTGCAAAGACCAGCCCGAGAATCAGGCTCGTCACTTCCAGTATGCCTCCCCTTACTGGTAGGACCGACGCTTGGGAGAATGGTTTCAAGCAAGAGAGCCGCACTGCGCTAGCATTGTGTTTCAGAAAGTGGACACTGTCCTGGAGCTTCGCGCTCTTACCAAGCACTACTTGACGCACCCGGCGGTGAATGGCATCTCCATATCGGTCGCTCGAGGCGAATTCTTTGCTTTGGTTGGTCCATCGGGCTGCGGGAAAACGACCACTCTGCGGCTCATTGGCGGATTCGAAGAGCCGACCTCGGGAGAAATTCTGCTGGATGGCCGCCAAGTAGCAGGCACACCGCCATACCAGCGCGATGTCAGCACGGTCTTTCAGAATTACGCGCTGTTTCCGCACCTGACGGTAGCGGAAAACATTGCGTTCGGCCTCGAGCGCCGGAACCACATCGCCAAGAGTGAGATTCGAGCCAAGGTACAGCAATCCTTGTCATTGGTGCAACTTTCAGGGAAAGAAACCAGAAAGCCGCACCAGATCTCTGGAGGTGAAAGGCAAAGGGTAGCCCTGGCCCGCTCGCTTATTCTCGAGCCGAAGGTGTTGTTGCTTGACGAACCGCTCTCCGCGCTCGATCCGAAACTGCGAAAACAGATGCGGAGCGAGCTGAAGAGCCTGCAGCGCCGTGTTGGAATCGCGTTTCTGTTCGTTACACACGACCAGGAGGAAGCGCTCTCGCTCTCAGACCGGATGGCTGTTATGAATCAGGGCTCACTCGAGCAGGTGGGGACCCCGCGAGAGTTGTACCGGCAACCAAGCTCACGGTTCGTAGCCGAGTTTCTGGGTGGCGTGAACTGGGTGAACGGAGCAGGAGTACGCCCTGAGGCGGTTCGCATCTCCAGAGAACGCCCTGGCAATCACGTGCATTGGATTGGGGGAGTCGTCGAGGCTTGTACCTTTCTCGGCAATTGCCTGCATGTGGAAACTCGGCTGGCGAACGATACGCGGTGCACGGCTGAAGTGGCGCAAAATGGTTTCGAGTTCGTACCTGGCGATACCGTTTACATCTGGTGGAATACCGCCGATGAGCTTCGCATCGGCAATGGCGCCTGACGGATGAGCCGGCTGCGAGCAACTTTTGTGGCGCCTAGCGCGATGGTGATGATCCTGCTCTTTTTTGTTCCGCTCCTGATTGTGTTTGTCTACAGTTTGCTGACGCGCGGGCCTTATGGGGGCGTGATGAAGCCCTGGACAATCGAAAGTTATATCCGCGTTTTTGACCCGCTTTATGGCGAAATCCTGTGGCGTTCCGTTTGGATCGCCCTTCTATCAACCGGGTTGTGTTTGTTGCTTGGGTTTCCTCTCGCTTTGTACATCGCACGCTCCTCGACCCACAAGACTCTTCTGCTGAATTTAGTCGTGCTGCCGTTCTGGACCAGCTTTCTCATCCGTACGTACGCATGGATGTTTCTGTTGCGGGATACGGGGCTGATCAATTCGGGGCTCGAGGCGATGCACGTGATCCGTCAGCCGTTGCCGCTCTTATTTAATACGGGGGCCGTGATTCTGGGCCTGGTGTACGGATATGTGCCTTTCATGGTTTTGCCGCTTTACGCCACGCTCGAGAAGCTTGACCCCGTGCTGCTCGATGCAGCGGAAGATCTGGGAGCATCGCCATGGGTGGCTGTATTGAGAGTTGTTGTGCCGCTTGCAAAACCGGGAATGATTGCCGGATCGCTGTTGGTTTTCATACCGTGCCTAGGCGCATATCTTACGCCGGACCTTATGGGCGGAGGCAAAACCGTGATGGTGGGTAACCTAGTCCAAAACCAGTTCACAACAGGCCGTGACTGGCCATTCGGCGCGGCCGTTTCCTTGTTACTCATGATTCTGGTTGTGATTGTGATTCAGGCCTTGGGGCGGCGCGGAGAAGATTTGATTTGATGAAATCCGGCTTGAACCGCTTCCTTGCCGTCTATGCAACTGCCGGGTACCTGTTTCTCTACGTACCGCTCGCGGTGCTTGCAATCTTCAGCTTCAATGATTCGAAAATAGCCGTCTGGCGGGATTTCACATTGGGCTGGTACGCGGGTGTGCTTCACAATCGCGCGCTGCTTGACGCCACCATGAACAGTCTCACCATAGCTGCGGTTGCAACCATAGTTTCCACCGTAATCGGCACTCTCGCGGGGTATGCGCTCTGGAAGAAGCGGTCTCCGTTACTGACAAGTTCCTTCTATCTATCGTTGTTGACACCTGAGATTGTCACAGGCATTTCATTGTTGGCCTTTTTTGAGTGGATTTTCCGTTTTCTGCACGTGCAACTGGGAATGCACACCGTCATCCTGGCGCATATCGGGTTTTCGCTGGCTTACGTCGCCATCGTAATCCTCGCCCGTCTACGCATTTTCGATCGGACCTTGGAAGAGGCAGGACTCGATCTCGGCGCGACGGAATGGCAGGTGTTCCAGCGGATCACGCTACCGCTGCTACTGCCCGGAATTGTTGCGGCGGCGCTTTTGTGCTTCACCATTTCTTTCGATGACTACGTGATCACCAGCCTCGTAGCCGGCGTGAATTCCGAAACGCTGCCCATGGTCATTTATGCCATGGCGAGACGAGGCGTGAGCCCGGAGGTGAATGCTCTGTCGGTGATCGTCACCGGTGCGCTCGGAGTGTTAATACTGCTGGCCGGACGGCTCGAGCACCGCACTCCCGGAATGGAGAGGCGCAGTTGAACCGGCGTCTGTTCCTGATGTCCATGACGAGCGCGGCTCTCGCTTGCACTGCCGGAGGGCAGCGCAGATTGAATGTGTATAACTGGGAAAACTACATCGCCAGCTCAACTATTCCTGATTTTGAACGCGAATTCAATTGCCGGGTGCGGTATGCGACGTATGGCAGTGCGGAAGAGATGCTGGCAAAAGTGATGAGTGGCAACTCGGGATGGGACATCGTCTTCCCTTCGAACAGCTTCGTTCAGCCGATGCGGGAATTGGGGTTGCTGGCCAGCCTGGATCATAAGCGCCTTTCAAATTTGGATAGCCTAGACGACCGGTTCCGGCACCCGGAGTGGGATCCGCCGCTCGAATGGTGCATCCCGTACATGCACAGCTCGACTGGCATTCTCTACTCGGAAGCCGTCTCGAGGACACCGCTGGCCTGGGCGGATCTATGGACAGATTCCTACCAGCGCCGCGTAACCATGCTGGACGATCCGGCAGAAGTCTTTGGGGCCTGCCTGAAGCGGCTGGGTTGTTCGATCAATTCTGGTGTCGAAAGCACGCTGAAGAGCGCGCGCGACCTCGCCATCAAACAGAAGCCGCTCCTGCGCGCCTATTTAAACGAAGAAGTGCGCGATCAGGTCGTGGCAGGTGATGTGCTGGTTGCACAGATGTGGGCGCAGGTCGCGCAGGTGGCGATAGATAACTCCCCAAAGCTGGCGTTCTCCTTTCCTAGAGAAGGCTTCGCTCTTTACGCGGATAACGCCTGCCTACTAGCCGAGAGCAAGCACCAGGACCTCGCATACCAATTCCTCGCTTACCTATTGCGGCCGAACGTGGCGGCAACAATTGCACGTGAGATGCGAACCGCCACGGCAAATGCGGACGCGCGCGCTTTGCTGCCCGAAGCGCAGCGGAACAATCCTGTTCTCTATCCAAGCGCTGACGTGTTGCGGCGGGGCGAGTGGTTCAAAGCTTTGCCCGGCCCGGTTCAACGCTTGCGAGACCGGTATTGGACGGAAATCAAGTCAGCGTAAGTCTCTCAGGCTTCTTTCGCACGCGGCTTGGACAAACGCCGTTCGAGACGTTCTTTGCGGCGGCTCAGCGATGGAGATTCACTGAAACGCAAGGCCTGCCTTGTAAAATCCAACGCCATCGCAAAATCGCGTCCTTCATGCTCGTAGTGCTTCGCGAGTTCCTGCAATGCGCGTACACGATACTCATTCCGGCACGCCGCAAGTTCTGTAAATGCCCTCAATGCAAGGTGTGGACCTTGCAGTTTCTTTTGGAGCAGAGCCATGTCCCAGAGCGCGCGGAACAGAAGCTTATCCGGAAGATCAGCGTCCACTGCTCGCCTGAACAGGTCCAGCGCTTGCTCTTCTTGGCCGGCCTTTAGCAGCCAACGGGCGATGCTGAACAAATCTTCACCGCGCCGGACACCGAGGCGGGATAGAGACTCCGGATTCGTGCCCCGGAACGCGGCCGGAACAATCGCGGTCAAACAAGCGAGTGTCATGATGTCCATTGCGTTGTGATGAAAAATGGGCACCAGTCGCCGCGCCTCATGCGAGCGCAGATATTCGAAATACACATAAGGAATCAGCTCGCCCGGAAGATCTCCGTCGCGATAGAAGCCGAGGATCTCCTGTTCCAGTTGAATCAGCCGGCAGCTTTCGAGCCGGAGCTTCCACAATCGACGGGCGCCGTGCAGCAGGTCGAAATGGCGCAGCCTCAAAAATGGAGAGCCCCGCCGCATAGCGCGGTAACGCGCTTCGAGCAGCGGCTGATCATAGCTCTTGCCGTTATAAGTAATCACGACATCAAACTCGTTGAGGTGCGCTTCAAGTGCGGCGAGCACGCTGCGCTCCTCCTCGTACTCGCGCATAAAGAACTGGCGGACCCTGAACCCATCCTCGCTAATACGTCCCACGCCGATCAGAAACGCGTATGTAGCCGGGACGCCCAAGAGACCAGTTGTCTCAGTATCAAGAAACGCCCAACGCGCTGCGGGCGTTGCCGGAATTTCACAGTCGCCAAACACGCTCAGATGATCCTCTGAGAGTTCAGCCAGCGCGCCGATGTCGGCTGAGCCGTGCTGTTTGTGCGCCCGGAATTCACGATTCGTTTGAAAATACTCCCCGAATTCATTAGCCACTACCTGACCTTCCGACCATTGCTCGATAAGGCAGCGCACCGATAGCAGGGGAACAGGGGCGGGTCGCGGTCCACGAATGCGGCTGGCACCAGAGTATCTCGCGTCGATCGCAGCAATCCGCTGGCGCAAAAGCCTGAGTTGTTCATTGGAATCCAGCATGTGCCGACCAGTTCGCCTTTTCTTTGCCAGTATAGCGGGCCCCGCTGGTATGGTTGATTCATGCCTCGATTTCGCGTTCTCGCGCTCATCGTCTGCCTCAGCTTCGGCAGTTCGGGAGCTGAGAAGTTCGACGTCGCCAGGCACTACACGAAGTTTGAACACCGCATTCCCATGCGTGACGGCGTGCGGCTCTTCACGGCCGTATACGTTCCAAAGGACACGTCGGAGAGGTATCCGATTCTCCTCACGCGCACGCCATACAGTATTGCCCCGTACGGAGCGGGTAAATACCCGGATCATATCGGTCCGTCCGACAAATTTGCCGAAGACAAATTCATCTTTGTTTATCAGGATGCCCGCGGCCGGTTCATGTCGGAAGGAATTTTTGTGGACGACAGGCCCATCAAAGAAACATACAGCTCGAAAAAAGATGTGGATGAGAGCACGGATGCCTACGACACGATCGACTGGCTGGTTAAGAATGTACCGAATAACAACGGTAAAGTCGGAGTCTATGGCATCTCTTACGGGGGCTTCTACACCGATGCTGCTTTGATCCACTCCCACCCTGCGATGGTTGCCGCTTCGCCGCAAGCGCCAATGGCCGATCTCTACATGGGCGATGACGCCTACCACAACGGTGCGTTCTTCCTCGCGGCGAACTTCGATTTCTACCAGGGCTTTCCAAAGCAAAATAATCCCGAACTACCGAAGAAAGAAAGGAAACCGAATCTGGGAACGAAGGATGGATTTAAGTTCTACCGGAATATGGGCCCGCTGGCTGATTCGAATGCCCGCTATTTTCACCCGCCGAACGAGTATTGGGTGGATCAGGTCGAGCACACTACCTACGACGATTACTGGAAGACGCGGAACATTCTGCCCCATCTCAAAGATGTGACTCCTGCGGTCCTCGTCGTAGGAGGCTGGTTCGATGCCGAGGACCTTTCGGGCACGTTGAAAACCTTCCGCGCGATCGAGGCTCAGTCGCCATCGACACTCGAGCGACTGGTAATGGGTCCGTGGTTTCACGGGGGCTGGAGCCGAAGTCCTGGCAGCAAGCTCGGCGACATTCCATTCGGCTCCAACACTTCAGAGTTTTTCCAAAACGAGATCGAACTTCCGTTTTTCCAGCATTACCTCAAGGGCGCTCCAGAAGCCGGTCTTCCGGAGGCGTACGTCTTCGAAACGGGGAAGAACGTTTGGAAGAAAGAACCGCGATGGCCGCCGGCAGAGGCGCACCCACAACGACTCTATTTTCGTGAAAACGGCACCCTGAGCTGGAATGCTCCGGGCGACCGTCTGGCCTTCGATGAATACATGAGCGATCCGCATAATCCGGTCCCGTTTTTCAATAAGCCAACGTTCAGAATGAATCGCGAATACATGGTTGCCGATCAAAGCTTCGCGCGCCAACGGTCTGATGTCTTGACCTACGAGAGTGGCCCGTTACCTGATGATCTGACCGTCGCGGGCCCCATCTCCCCCACGCTGTTTGTTGCGACAAGCGGAACAGACTCGGATTTCGACGTGAAGCTGATTGATGTATATCCGGAAGATCCTAAGGCTGCACTCGCCGGATATGAACAGCTGGTGCGAGGCGAGCCATTCCGTGGTAAATTTCGCCGCGGCTTCGAACGTCCTGATCCATTCAAGCCAGGCGAACAGCAACTGATCCGCTTTACGATGCCGGACGTGTACCACTGTTTTCGAAAGGGACATCGAATCATGATCCAGGTACAGAGCTCCTGGTTTCCGCTGACAGACAGGAATCCACAGACCTTTGCCGATATCCCGACGGCCGGCCCGGATGCTTTTATCAAGGCGACCGAGCGAATCTACCGATCGCGCGATGCAGCATCGCATATCGAACTGACCGTTGAACCTGATAGGCACTGAGTGCATGGCTTAGAGGGAAACGTTCCCCGCAGCGGCCGCAGTCTAGTGAATATGGCTATTACGGATTCGCCTACACCACATGTTGGGAGACGGAAGTCTCTATGGGAGGCAATCTTGCCGTACACAACGGTTGCCGTCATCATTGCCGCACTCTATGTTGCGTGGACCTTCTATTCGCGATACGAAAGCAGCAAGCAGGCAGTCGCGCGGATCCAGGCGGAGCGCGAGGCAGCCAGAAAGAGAGTAGTCGACCAGATCTATGGTTCGGGCGAGGTCCGCTTCACCACCTTCGGAGCGGATAGCGGCTTGCTGAAGCGCGGAGGAACCACGGAACTCTGCTACGGCGTGGTAAATGCCAAGAACGTGAGGCTCGATCCGCCAGTAGAGCAGATCAAGCCTTCGTACCATCATTGCCTCGAGATTGCACCGAAAAAGACCACCACCTACACGCTAACCGCCGATGACGGAGCTGGGCATTCGAAGTCGGAGTCACTAACCATACGCGTGGAATAGGGCACTGGCGGAAAATAAGAACATGACCGAGAAAGCTACTTTCGGCGCGGGCTGTTTTTGGGGAGTGGAAGCAACTTTCCGCGAGGTGGATGGAGTGGTGGATGCCGTTTCAGGTTATGAAGGCGGACACACCCTGAACCCTACCTACAAGGACGTCTGCACGGATAAGACCGGACATGCCGAAGTTGTTGAAGTGGAATACGATCCGGCGAGAGTGAGCTATGACAGGCTGCTCGATGTATTTTGGAATTCGCACGATCCAACGCAACTGAACCGGCAGGGGCCCGACACGGGGACTCAATATCGCACCGTTATCTTCTTTCATACGCCAGAGCAAGAGCGAGTAGCCCGCGAATCCAAGGCGAGGCTCGAAGCATCGGGCCGGTTCCGGCGGCCTATTGCCACGGCGATTGAACCTGCCCAAACGTTTTACCGCGCCGAAGAATACCATCAACAATATCTCGCGAAGCGAGGACTGCGGCACTGCCATATTTAATGAACTGGATCAGGCCACTTCGGTTTGGTCAGGTTGAGATCCGTCGGTAGCCGCTCTCCTCTTGAAGTAGTCGATCGTGATCGTAAGTCCCTGGCTGAGCGGCACTCTCGGTTCCCAGCCCAGAACACCGCGAGCCTTGGTAATATCCGGGCGCCGCAACTTCGGATCGTCCGATGGAAGCGGCCTGAATTCCAATCCCACCCGGTTATCAAACCGCGCCCGAATCTCATTCGCGAATTGAAGAATAGACATTTCGGTAGGATTCCCGAGATTCACCGGGTACCGTTCCTCCGATTCGCTCAGAAGAAGCAAGCCTTCAACCAAATCCGAAACAAAGCAGAAGCTCCGCGTCTGAGAGCCATCCCCAAAAACCGTCAAATCAGCGCCTCGCAGGGCCTGATCGATAAACGCTGGCACAACGCGGCCGTCGTTCAATGCCATACGCGGGCCGTACGTGTTGAAGATGCGGGCGATGTTGGTGCGCAACCCGTAAACGCGATGGTAGGCCATGGTGAGCGCTTCGGCGTAGCGCTTGCTCTCGTCATAACAGGACCGCAGCCCGACCGGATTTACGTTTCCCCAATACGTCTCCGATTGCGGGTGCTCCAGCGGATCGCCATAACACTCCGAGGTGGAGGTGAGGAGGAACCGGGCATTTTGATCGCGCGCAAGCTCGAGCAGGTTGCGAGTGCCCGTCGAGCCTGATTCGAGTGTTTCGATAGGATGCGCAAGATAATCGACAGGACTTGCAAGCGAAGCCAGATGAAATACGTGGTCTACCGGACCGTTTAGCTTCAACGGCTGGCAGACATCCTGCCGGACGAACTGAAAGCCTGGCTTCGCAAGAAGGTGCTCGATATTCGAAACATGCCCTGTTATCAAGGTGTCGATCGCAACAATCTCATGACCTTCCTCAATGAGGCGATCGCATAGGTGTGATCCAATGAAGCCAGCGGCTCCCGAAATGACGTATTTCACGTTCTTTCATGCTACTAATCCGGCGCCGAAATGCCGCGCAACAACACTTTAGTATGGCTTCCAATT
This sequence comes from Bryobacteraceae bacterium, assembly GCA_036557345.1. Taxonomy (GTDB): domain Bacteria; phylum Acidobacteriota; class Terriglobia; order Bryobacterales; family Bryobacteraceae; genus Bog-105. The sequence continues at coordinate 5,395 of DATBHS010000252.1, read as the reverse complement.
GGGTCCCCAGAGGAGTGCTCCTGGCGCTCATCCTTGCTTCTATCTGGTTGTTTTGGAGGCGTTTCGGGCGGGTTATAGAACGTATTCGTCACGCAAAACCCGACGCGGATTTCAGGTTTGGCCTCCTTGGGGCAAGAATCTGGCGCTTCTTGTGGGAGGTGATGTGCCAGGCCAAAGTTATTCGCGAGCGGCCGCTGCCGGGGCTCGCCCATGCATTGGTGTTCTGGAGCTTCTGCGTCTTTGCACTGGTCAGTATCAACCACATCGCCTCAGGCTTCGATAGCGGTTTTCTCGATTATCATGCAGGTTTTGGAGAATTCTATTTTTGGTTTGCTTTCACCTTCGCCGCAATTTGTGCGGTTTCCATTGTCGCGCTAGCGTTCCGGCGATTCGTAATCCGCCCAAAATGGCTGGAGCCTCTCTCCTACGAATCTGGCGCCATCGCCGCCCTCATTTTCTTCTTGATGGTCACCTACATGCCGATCTGGTGGTTACCGGAATCGTCCGCAGGCGGTCACGCCCTCTGGTGGATTCACACTCTCACCCTTCTTGGCTTCTTGCCATTGATTCCGCACACCAAACATCTCCATTTGGTTTTGAGTCCGATCACAATCTTTCTCGATCGCGAAGGCTTCAGCCATATTCCGCCCCTGGCCGATGATGACGATTTCGGCCTTGTCTCGGGCAAAGATATTTCACAGATCACCGCACTACAGGCCTATTCCTGTGTGGAGTGCGGCCGTTGTACCGAACACTGTCCCGCGAACAACACCGGAAAGGAACTAAACCCGAAGCTGATTGCGCTCGGGCTGCGAGCCTACCTCAATGAATACGGGAATGCGAACGAAACGCCCGTATTGGGTGCAACAGTTTCGCAAAAAGCTGTCTTTCAGTGCACCACCTGCGGCGCGTGTGAATATCAATGCCCCGTCGGCATTCAGCATCTGCCGATGATCGTCGGTTTGCGGCGCGGCGCGGTGAACACGGGAAGCTGGGAGGACGACTACGGCACGAAGCTGTTCCTCAACCTGGAACGGAACGGCAATGCGATGGGTTTTTCGCAGGTCGAGCGAGATAAGTTTATCGCCCGGCAAGACCTCCCTATTTTCGACGGCACTCAGGAGTACTGTTTGTGGCTAGGCTGCATGGGAGCTTATGACCCACGCGGCCGTGAGATCATCACAGCCTTTGCCGCCGTCATGAAATATCTGGGCACATCTTTCGGAGTCTTGAAAAAGGAGCGTTGTACGGGCGATCCGGTCCGGCGGCTCGGAAACGATCTGGCTTTCGGACAGTTGGCCGAGACAAATCTTACTGCGCTGCAACAAGCCGAAGCGAGAATGATCGTCTCCATCTGCCCTCATTGCGTGCGTACGATCCAGGACGACTGGCGCGAATTTGGCGCTGACATCGCAATCGAGCACCACAGCGAATTCCTGGCACGGCATGCGGGCAAGCTGCCAGCCAGGAAGAATGGCCAGCGCGTTGTATTCCACGATCCTTGCTATTTGGGGCGTTATCGAGGTATCTACGATGCGCCTCGCGAGGTCATTCGACGCTCGGCAGAAGTGATCGATCCGCCGCGAGGCCGCGAGCGATCCTTCTGCTGTGGAGCAGGAGGTGGCCTTGTATTTTTGGGTGAAGAAGCCGGGCAGCGGGTAAACAAAGCGCGCGCGCAGGAACTCGTAGCAACCGGGGCAAGCGCCGTGGCAGCGGCGTGCCCGTTCTGTAACAGTATGTTTCAGGATGCACTGGCGCAAGCTTCGCAGAATCCCCCGCGCTTGCTGGACATTGCGCAGATTGCAGCGGAAAGCATCCCGCTGCACTAGCATGCATCGAAACGGATGATATAGTTGTGAGTGGCGGCGACCGCCGCAAGCCAATCACCCCACGCAAACGGGCGCGTAGCTCAATTGGCAGAGCAAGTGACTCTTAATCACTAGGTTGTAGGTTCGATTCCTACCGCGCTCACCAGCCTGATCACTTTTGTAAAGTCACGTTGACGGCGGTTCTCCTTTCAAAGGTTTGGTCACCCGATTCTATTCACAATCAGGCGAATCGCCGCCTCAACTTTCAACTACCCCTGAGAAACCGTCATGATCTCTCCGCCCAGTAATGGAAAATATGAACCAGCCCGATGAGAACCTTGTTCATTCTGCTCGCCCTGCCCGCCGTTACCCTCGCTGCCAGCCAATACAGCGCCATCAAGGCCACCGATCACGGCGTCGAAATTGTTCGTTTAGCCGATAGCGCGCGCGGCGTCGAAGTGTCTATCGTGCCATCGGTCGGCAATCGTGCTTACGAACTCAGGGTGCACGGGAAGAATCTTCTCTATTTCCCGTTACCTGATGTCGCCACCCTGAAGGACAGCCCGCGGCCAGGGCTCAACGGCATTCCGTTCCTGGCCCCTTGGGCGAATCGCATCGCCGGCGGAGGCTTCTGGGCCGGGGGGAAGCGTTATCTGTTCAACTCGGGAGTCGGCACCGTTCGCGTGGACACTAACGACATAGCGATACATGGAATGTTGGCATCTTCGCCGCTTTGGGACGTGAGCGATGTGGCGGCGGATCAAAAATCCGCGCACGTTACCAGCCGCTTACCTTTCTGGAAGCATCCCGAGCTCATGGCGAACTGGCCGTTCGCTCACGAATACGAGATGACGTACACTCTTACGAACGGTGTCCTTCAGGTGAGCACGACTGTGAGAAATTTAGGCGCGGAACCGATGCCGATCGTGCTTGGGTTCCATCCCTATTTCAATATTCCCGATGTGCCCCGTGCCGAGTGGATAGTACACGTACCCGCTCGCAAACATGTTGAGACAAACGCGCACCTGGTCGCGACCGGTGAGTTAACAACGAATAGCCTGCCCGATCGGGTCTCTCTCAGAGATCATAACTTCGATGACGGATTTACAGACCTTGTGCGAAATGACGATGGCCGCGCAATCTTTTCGGTCCAGACAGGAGGCAAAAAGATTCAGGTGATCTATGGATCCAAGTATATTGTCGCCGTGGTTTTTTCTCCGCCCGCTCAGAACTTCATCTGCTTCGAGCCGATGACGGCTGTAACGAACGGCATCAATCTCGCGCACGATGGCAAGTATTCTCAATTGCAGACTGTGGCACCCGGTGCAGAGTGGCGGGAGAGTTTTTGGGTTTCATTCAGCGGATTCTGAGCGAGAGCTACTTCGCTCGTGAAAGTACGGGACGCCCGTGTCGCTCGGAACGTAACATCAGGTCCGCGTTGTCTGCTGTGCAAGGGGGAAGCAGCGCGCCTCGGTAGAAGCTAATCCCGTACAGCCAGTCGCGATTTACCCCTGCGTCGCACAGCCGTGCGGATTCAGACTTCACATCGCGCCATAGGCTCCGGGCGGAAACTTCGCGATCCAAAATGGGCTCCGAGGTGATCTTCAGATAGAAACCGCCAGCGACGATGCACAGTACCAACAGCGGTGCAGCCCACGAGCGTTTTGCGAGCACCACCGCCGCAATTGGTGTGCTGATGTAGAAAAGTCCTGTTAAAGAAACCGTTGTCAGGGTCGGAATCGAAAACCGGCCTTGGGCAAGCGAGAAAGGCAGCAGTTTGGCCAACAGGGGAATACAAGCCGCCAGCAGCGCGCAGGGTATTAGCCAAAGCCGTGAGAATTCGGTAACGCGCTTCGATTCGAGCTGCGAGCCAAACATGGCAAAGAGGCTTGGCAAGAGCGGAAGCAGATAGCCCGGCAGCTTATTCAATGAGCTGCTAAAGACGAGTAAGCCGAAGAGCACGATCGCGGCCAGGCAGCGGCGGCGCTCGTCCCAGACCGTGTCTCGGAGAAAGAGGATCCCCAACAAAGGCGTCCAGGGGAAGATTCCTGCGAGCAAAACCGGGAAATAGTAATACCACGGCTGCACATGCTGCAGGGAAGCGGAATAGAGCCGTTCGAAATGGTGCTTGAAAAAGAACTCCTGAATGAACGGATATCCATTTCTCAGATAAACCGCCACATACCATGGAGCCGCTACCGCCGTCGCAACTCCCAAAGATATCCACCATTTCCGCAAGAACCGGCGGAGGAACCAGAACAGCGGAAGCGCTAGCGCAATGGGCACCAACCCCTTGGCAAGGACGGCCAGCCCCATGCAAGCTCCGATCCCCGCAAATCTCTCGGTTAGCCTGGAAATATCCGCTTGCTTGCGCAGCACTGGCAGGCTGAGAAACACTGCAAGCGAAAAGAAGCAGGCTAGCGGCAGATCTGTGAGACACAAGCTGCTGAAGGCAATCCATCCGGCGGAAGTTGCCAGTAGCGCCGTCGCCGACGCGCTCGCTTCCAGCCCGAACTCGCGCTTCAGCAATACGAACGAAACTGCGAGAAATGAGAGGCTTAGGAGCGCGACCGGAAGACGTCCGGAGAGTTCAGGTCCGAGTCCGGCGGCAGCGCCGAGAGCCGTCATCCAGTACAGCAGCGGCGGTTTCTCAAACCAGGCTGTGCTCCAAAGGTTCGGCGTGATCAGGTCTCCACTGTGTGCCATGCTCCTTCCGATGGCGGCGTATCGCGGTTCATCGGGACCCAGCACTCCCACGCCGTTGAGCTTATAAAGGTAGAGCGCCGAAATGGCAGCAATTACCGTAACGAGTTGAAAATATCTGCGGAGCGGAGACAATCCTCAGTATAAAGACGGATTCATGCTAGCTGATGATCGGTTGCTCCATGTTCGTCTGCGGTCGCGAACAGGTATCCCGCATCCCGCAACGTTACAATCAAGCGCCGCCCTCGTTCCAGTTTTCGCTTCAGCTGATTGATTTGAATATCGATTGGGTGCTCGTTCGGATTTGCCACTGTGTCACCGGCGAGTCGCGCCACTTCGTCTCGCGAAACTAGCCGGCCCGCGGATTCCATCAAGACTTCCAGGATCTTAAACTCGACGGAAGTGAGATCTACCGGTACACCGTCGCATACGACTTCGCGAGTTTCCGTGTTCAGCCGGACTCCGTTTACTTCCAAAAATCCGTGCACCGTCACTCCTCACCATACGCCACCATGCTTCTGGGACAGAACCGCCTCTCATGCTCCAGCAACCAGCGTTTCCGATCAATCCCGCCGCCGTAGCCGGTTAGCGATCCGTCGGACCCGATCACTCGATGGCAAGGCACCACAATGCCTACCGGGTTCGAGCCATTGGCAAGGCCAACCGCCCTGACAGCCGTTGGCCGGCCGATTTGCATGGCGAGTTGGGCGTAAGAAACCGTCGTGCCGCACTTGATTTCTCTTAGCGCGCCCCACACCTCGCGCTGAAAGCCCGTGCCGGCGGTTTCTACTGGCAGGCGGTCTATCGCGTTAAGCTCGCCTCTGAAGTACCGGGCGATCGCGTTCGTCAAATCAGGCATGTTGCCAGCCGGTTCGAGGCTGAAT
>DATBHS010000251.1:0-10955 GCA_036557345.1 Bryobacteraceae bacterium | reverse complement strand
ATCGTCGCCGACCTTGTACAGGTTCATGTGCGTCCGGCCCTCCAGGAACGTCACCTGGGCTTGAGCATGGAGTGAATCGAGCGCCGTCTTTAGCAGGTGCGCCGGGCCGTCCAGATAGAACGTATCCGCCGTGCCCACAATGACATGAATCTTTCCCGTCAGATTGGGAGCAAGCGTGGGCCAGTTCGTCTTCAGGATCTGCACGATATCGTATTTCCGCCACGCTTCAATTACTGAAGGATTCACATCGCCGGTGGTCCGGTCAAACATCTGCATGGGCCGGCCATCCGGTCCGCGCGGCGAGAATACCCATTCGAAAGAAGCAAGCTGGCCACCATAAGGACCAAGCACCGCTTCGAAATGCGCGAAGCTCTCGAAGTTCATCACAACCTTGCCGTTGTCGCGGATCAGCGGATAGAGTGAGCCGTCGGGCCTGCGATACACGTTGGCATGTGGCGCATAGAGATCCGGCCCGGTGAAGTCATGAAAATCGGTTGGGTCGGGAGAGGTCGACCACGTCCCGCCGAAAATCTTCGGGTAAGTGATTTGCAGCCAGAGCGTCGCCCAGCCGCCGGAAGAATGCCCGTTGAGAAACCTCGCTTGGGGACGCCTGTCGAGCCGGTAGCGGGATTCAAGATAGGGGATGAACTCGGTCGTCAGCGCGCGGCCCCATGGTCCGTTGTTTACGGAATCGGCGAACTCATGCGTGCCGGTCGGGCTGGACTCGTCCAGCAGGACCCAGACCATGGCAGGCATCTGCTTTTGAGCCATGCGCCCGTAGAGCCGTTCCGCCATGGCTCGAAGATACTTGAGCTGGCCACCAAAGCCGTGCGTAAAGTAGACCGCCGCAAATCTGCGCCCCGGAGTCGCCGCGTATCCGGGCGGTTGAACCACGAAGGCACGGATGTGAATCGGCCGGCCCCAGAACCGAGAGAGCAGCGGGCTGATGAAATCTTCGTTTTTGATGGACCGTTTCGCGGCTTGCTGTTCCGCCTCGGACAGCGGGCTCTTGCGCGGCGGTCGCTCGGGAACAGCTTCGTTCAATGTGAGCGGAGCTTCAGTAGTGGACGCAGCAGGGAAGTGTGTCAGCGCCGTCACCGGGCTGATGAGATCTCCCGCGTCGCGGCCTCCGTAGTTGTAAGAATGATTGACGTCGAGCACGGCCTGCGCCTGGTAATCACCAGACGGGAGCTGCGAAAAACCCGCCGGATACGCGATATCGTCCGTGTCGACGTCGACCGCGGCACCGGGCGCCAGGTCCTGAACCTCCTTCGCGGCAACCGACACCGCTTCCGGATGAAAAGGGTCTGTGTCGATCGAGTCGGCTCCTTTGCCAGGCTGAAGGAAGATCAGAAGACGCCCCGAAACGGGCTTATTGAAGCTGCTTGCCAGAGCAACACGAAGGAAGACATGGTTGTGCGAGAGCGCGTCGCCGGCAAACAGCGTCGCGGAGCAGATGGCCGCGGCGAGAATGCGGGCGGAACAGGGGAAAGACATACCTGTTTAACGTACACTGCCTTCGTTAGCTAGTTGCGAAGATCAGCGGGCAGAAGACGGAACGGCTTGCCACGCACGGAACGTATCGCGCGAAAGTCTCTCTGGTCTACAGTAAGTATTCGATTGGCACCAAGGCGCTCGGCTAAGGCAACCACCGAGGCATCCGACAAACCTAGATCGAGATCGTGGTACTTTGCGATCAGCACCGCGCACCTGCGCAGATCGGCCAACGTTACCATCTCGACGACGAAGGCGCCTTCCTGAATGTCCTCCAGGAACCTGAGCAGCGCGGGATTCCCCAGCCGCACTCGCAACAGGTAGTCGATTTCGCCCAGAACCGGAGCAGGGAGAATTATTTGGTCGCGGGCCGTTTCTATTGCGGACCGAATGCCGCTGTGAAAAGCATCGCGCCGGTCATAGAGGCCGTACACGGCGCCGGAATCGGCTATGATCGCCATCGCCGAGAGCGCATAGCCTGTCTGAGCAGCTCCTTTCTGCGCGCGGACGTATCCGTATGGCCGCTGTCGAACATTCCCATACCGGAAGGCAGAGGCGGCAGATTTTCCGTACTCGTGAAAGCGCGCAGCGCATCGCGGATCAATTGGGCCTGAGGTTTCGCCGAACGCTTCGAGATACCCTTCAGCGCCGCAACGATTTCGTCATCCAGGTAAACCGTTGTTTTTACCATACGTTATGTATGGTAGCATTAGAAGCACAGAGCGATAACGATCTATACGGCGTAGTCACACCATTCCCTCACCGCTCCGTACAATCAAAACATGGCCGCTATCGCCGCCGCTGAAAATATCCTGACCAAATATGAGCCCGTAATCGGACTCGAGGTGCATGTCCAGCTCGGCACGAAAACAAAGATATTCTGCGGTTGTCCGGTAGAGTTCGGCGCGCCTCCAAACACCAATGTCTGCCCGGTTTGTCTGGGTCTGCCGGGCGCTTTGCCTGTGCTCAGCAGGCAGGCCGTGGAGCTGGCCATCAGCGCGGCTCTCGCGCTTCACTGCAAAATCAATCCATTTTCCCGGTTTGCCCGAAAGAACTATTTCTACCCGGATCTGCCGAAGGGCTATCAGATTTCGCAATACGACCAACCGCTCGCCGAACGCGGGTATCTCGATATCCTGATCGGCTCAGGCGAGAAGAAGCGAATCGGCATCACGCGCGTACACATGGAAGATGACGCCGGCAAAAGCCTGCACGACGGCTTTAAGGATTCCGACCAATACACGTACGTCGACCTGAACCGGTCCGGAACTCCTCTGATCGAAATTGTGAGCGAGCCTGATATGCGCTCACCCGATGAAGCCTACGCTTACCTGACCGATATCAAACAGGTCATGCAGTACATCGGCGTATCCGATTGCGACATGGAAAAAGGACAACTCCGCTGCGACGCGAACGTTTCGGTGCGGCTTAGGGGCGCGGAGAAGTTCGGGACAAAGGCGGAGGTGAAGAACCTGAATTCATTTCGCTTCCTCAAAATGGCGCTCGAATATGAGATCGAGCGACAGGTGGAAGTGCTCGAATCGGGCGGCAAAATCGAACAGGAGACTCGTCTCTATAACGTCGAGACCGGACGAACCGTGGGCATGCGCAGCAAAGAGCATGCGCATGATTACCGCTACTTTCCCGAGCCGGATCTGGTTCCGCTGCGGGTTACCGAACACTGGCTGCACGAAGTCAAGTCACGGCTGCCCGAGCTTCCCTCGGATCGCCGCGACCGGTTTGTCAGTGAATATGGAATCCGCGAATACGACGCCCAGGTGCTTACCTTGACACGCGAGACCGGCGATTACTTCGAATCCGCAGCCAAAGTGAGCGGCGATGGCCGAAACACGGCGAACTGGGTTACGGGCGATCTCATGGGCTTGCTGAAAGCCGCCGGAAGAGAGATTTCCGACTCGCCCGTCAAGCCTGAACACCTTGGCGAGTTGATTGCGCTCATCCACAAAGGCGAGCTCTCAGGTAAGCTGGCGAAAGAGATCCTCCCGAGGATGTTCGAAACCGGCGATGCCCCGGCCGCGATCATGGAGCACGAAGGTCTGCAGCAGATCTCGGATACTGGCGCGCTCGAAAAGATTGTCGACGATGTGCTTAGAGCGAATCCGAAGCAGGTGGAACAGTATCGGGGTGGCAAAACGGCGGTTCTCGGTTTCCTCGTCGGCCAGATCATGAAAGCCAGCCGCGGGCAGGCAAATCCTGCCGCAGTGAACCAGGTCTTGAAAGCAAAGCTGGGCTGAGCGGTTTTACCGGTTTCCCAAATTAATGAGCGCGACGCCGCAGATGATCATCGCTAGTCCGCCAATTTTGGCCCGAGTGAACGGCTCTTTGAAGAAGATCCGGGCCCACAGAATGGCCCAGATATAGCCGAGCGAAACCATCGGGTAGAGAACCGTAAGCTGTCCTTGGGACACACCCATCATGTAGAACACCGAGGACAGCAGGTACAGCACAACCCCGACACCGAGCCAGTAGTTCGTTAGCAGCCGGGCGAGGCTGCCCTTCATGTGCTCGGCCCCCATTTTGAGGAAGACCGCGCCAAAGGAGCCTATGAAGGAACCAAAGAGAACCAGAATGATAGAGCTGAACGGCGTCTGGACCGGCGTATGCATCGTTTCTCCTACTTCTTTAATCCCAGCACCGAAACGCCGGCGACAATAAACGCAATCCCCGCTGTGCGGAATAGATTCAGGTGCTCGCCGGGCAGCACGAAAAGCGAAAGTATTGTGACCCACACATAGGTGAGCGCGATGATCGGGTAGAGCCGCGAAAGCTCGCGCCCTTTCAGGGCCATGGCCATCAGGAGCGTATTGACGCCGTACATGGCGTATCCAATGAACAGCTTCAGGTTCGTGATGACTCCCACACAGAACCGGGCAACCAGCCCGGGATTGCCAAGCGCCTGGGACAAAGTAATGTGAGCGCCAAGCTGCGCCGTCCCCTGCTTTACCAGAATCTGAGCAAGCGCTCCGATTACGGTACACGAAAAGACGAGCAGAAAAGAGCGCCGCGCCTCGGCTCGTTCGTCGATGGCGGTGGCTGCAAACACGGTGGAAGAGGAAATCAAGCGGTGATTCCAGTGGAAAACGACTGCACTCCTAGTCTAAAGCATCGCCGTATCGCCTCCTGAACTGAGCGGTCTCGGTTACACTTGAACCAAATGTCAGCGCCGCTGGTTCCTTCGCCGCTCGACTATGTAGGACGCCGTCCGTTTGCCTTCTATCCGGCCATCAAAAACGCCCAACCGAATGAGTGGCTGCTCGGGACCGGTTCCTGGTCCGAGGTTCAAGTCGTAAACGCGCACACCGGACGCGAACTCTGGGTACCGCGGCCTTACGTCGGCGCAGTATCGGAAACGGAAGGCCCGCTGCTCATTGTCGGGCTTACTAAGGACCTCGAATATCGTGAAGGAATCATTGAACCGTGCGTGAAGCGAATTATTGAGATGCCGCATGTAGAAGCCGAACAAAGCGCGGCAAGGACGGAGGTGAACCGGTTGCGGCACAATGCAGGCCCTGCGTCTGTGGTGGGCATCCGGCTCCCGGAGCGCAGCGACTCTTCGATGAACAAGGCGCTTGCCACGCTTGCCATTGGCGCTCTGATGGTGTGCCTGCTGGCGGCCCTGGTCGCAGCCGCAGCCAGGCTCTAGTCCGGAATGCGCCGTCACGTCTACCGCCTGCTCTGGGCGTTTATCTCGGTAGTAGCGGCGATCGCGCTGGAAACGATTGCCGTTCACCGCGGCGAACCGGTCAACAGCATGTGGCTGGTGGCTGCTGCTGTGTGCATTTTCCTTCTCGGCTTCCGCTTCTACGCCAAGTTTATTGCAGCAAAAGTCATGGTCCTGGATGACCGCAGGGCCACGCCGGCCGAGCGGTTTCGGGACGGTCACGACTTCGAGCCGACCAACAAATGGATCCTGCTTGGTCATCATTTTGCCGCGATCGCCGGGCCCGGTCCCTTGGTAGGACCCACGCTCGCTGCGCAATTCGGCTATCTCCCGGGCGTGCTTTGGATCTTGTTTGGAGCCGTGCTGGGCGGCGCCGTGCAGGACTTCGTCATCCTTTTCTGCTCCATGCGCCGCGACGGCAAGACGCTCGGCCAGATGGCGCGCGAAGAGATCGGCAAAGTAGGCGGATTCGTATCGCTGATTACCGTGTTGCTCATCATGATCGTGCTGCTCGCCGTGGTTGCGCTGGTAGTCGTGAATGCGCTCAAGAACAGCCCGTGGGGAACCTTCACGATTGCCATGACGATTCCGATCGCCATTCTGATGGGGTTGTACCTCCGCTATGTGCGTCCCGGAAAAGTGTTGGAATGTTCGGCGCTGGGTTTTGTTCTGATCCTGTTGAGCATCTACGGCGGCAAGGCAGTAGCTGCTTCGCCCGGCTGGGCGCATTGGTTCACTTGGGGAGGCGTCGCGCTCTCCGTTGCGATTATCATCTACGGATTTCTGGCGAGCGCGCTCCCCGTATGGCTGCTGCTTGCCCCGCGCGACTACCTGAGCACCTTCGTCAAATTAGGAGTCGTTTTTTTCCTGGCTATTGGCATCTTCTTCACGCACCCGCAACTGGAGCTACCTCCCCTGACGCAGTTCACAAACGGAACGGGCCCGATTTTTGCCGGCAAGATATTTCCCTTCTGCTTCATTACCATTGCCTGTGGCGCAATCTCGGGTTTTCACGCGCTGATTTCCTCCGGTACGACGCCCAAGATGATTGCAAAGGAATGGCACGCCTGGCCCATCGGTTACGGCGGGATGCTGCTCGAAGGTTTCGTCGCCATTATGGCCATGGTCGCGGCCGCCTCGCTGCATCCGGGAGTTTTCTTCGCTGTGAACTCGCCTCCCGGCGTAGTGGGTGTCACACCACAGGCAGCGACCGCTACCATCAGCAGTTGGGGCTTCCCGGTCACCTCGGATACGATGGCGCAGCTTGCGCAAAGCGCCGGCGAGAGTACATTGTTCGGCCGCACGGGAGGAGCACCGTCCCTGGCGCTCGGAATGGCGCAGATCTTTGCCGGAGTGCTGCAGCGTACTGGTTTCGGCGACGGCCTGCTGAGCTTCTGGTATCACTTCGCCATCATGTTCGAGGCGCTCTTCATCCTGACCATCATCGATGCTGGCACGCGCGTCGGCCGATTCATGCTGCAGGATCTGCTCGGCCACGTGCATAAGCCGCTCGGCCGTATCGGTTGGATGCCGGGAGTGCTTGGCGCGAGCGCGCTCGTGGTCGCTGCCTGGGGATACTTTCTTTACCAGGGTGTGATCGATCCGCTGGGCGGCATCAACTCTCTGTGGCCTCTCTTCGGAATTTCGAACCAACTGCTGAGCGCCATCGCGCTGTGCGTGGCTACCACCGTTCTGTTGAAGACGCGCCGGGCCCGCTATGCCTGGATCACGCTGCTTCCGCTCGCCTGGCTGATTGCGGTCACATTTACCGCCGGTCTCGAGAAGATGTTTTCCGCCGATCCGCACCTCGGCTTTCTCGCGCACGCTAATGCGCTCGAAGAAATGATTGCAGCAGGTAAAATCGCGGCCGTCAAATTGGCTGAGACGCGGGCCGTGATTTTCAACGAACGCCTCGATGCTGTGGTTTGCGGCGGATTCCTGGTGCTGGTAGCCATCGTGCTACTCGATTCGTGCCGAGTGTGGTATGGGCTGCTTCGCGGAACTCGCGCCGCTGTCAGCTCGGAATCACCGTTTGTTCCGTCGCAACTGGAAGCGGAGGGCGTATGAGGCTACTCGCTCGCATATTCAGTCTGGTGCACTCTCTCGCGCGCGAGCTATCGGATGAAAATGCATATCATCGCCACCTCCGGGCAACCCGACGACCGCACTCAGCAGCGGAATGGAAGGCCTTTAGCGATCGACGGAATCGCCGGAAGTACCAGAACGCGAAGTGCTGCTGATCGCCTCTTCGATCATTCTCCGAATCGCCTGAGCGGCCGCATCGCGCTCGCCTTCACGTAACAACTCCAGGACATCCGAATCCACAATCCGGTACCACAGTTCGCGCCGCGTGTTGAAATCCGAAATGCGGTTTGTGATCTCAGACCGCACCATCTTCAGCAACTCCAGCAGTTCTCCATATTCAGGGCCAATCTCGCGCTGCAAGCGCTCTTTCAGGCGGACCGCCACGGCTGGAGCCCAGCCGTTCGTCGATATCGCGATAGTCAAGTCGCCTTGCCGGTGCACTGCGCCGAAACTGAAGCGGCAATGCTCTGGATCGTCGACTGAATTGCACAGAATCCCCTGTTCCTCAGCAACGCGAAACACTTCCGAGTTGTCCGGCTGGTCAGTAATCACCAGGAAACAACCAGCCAGATCCGCGGCCCGGAACTTGCCAGGGGTGAGACGAACAATCTCGGCCCCGGCCTCCGTCAGCGCCTTCGCCTTGTCCTCCAGCTCAGGCCCTTCGCCGATCACCAGGCACTTCTTGCCCGCAACGTCCAGGAACACAGGATAGCGGAAGTTCATGCTTCTATCCTGAATGTATTGCCTGTTCCCCGTCTCTTTCTGATCGACACCTTCGGCTTCATCTTCCGCGCTTATCACGCGCGCGCCCGTAGCGGTGCTCCGCCCATGCGTACCAGCGGAGGCCTGTCCACCGAAGCCGTGTACATCTTCCACAACATGCTACGGAAGCTGTTGACGGATTTCAAGCCGGATTACATTGCCGCCATCTTTGAAAGCAGCGAGCCGACCTTCCGCTCGGAAAGCTTTGCCGAATACAAAGCCAACCGCACGGAGATGCCGCACGACCTTGGCGAACAGATCCCTTACATCCGCCGCATTCTCGAAGCCCTGCGCATTCCCGTTCTCGAATTCCCGGCCTACGAAGCCGACGACGTCATCGGAGCGATCGCCTGCCGGCCGCCCGTGAAGCCGCTTGAAGTAGTGATCGTTTCGAGCGATAAAGACATGCTGCAGCTCGTCAATGACCGGGTCTTCATGCTCAACCCGATGAAGGACAACGAGTGGTACGACCCCGCAAAAGTTGAGCAGTTCATGGGCGTGAAGCCTTCGCAAGTCGCCGACTTGCTCGCGCTTAAGGGTGACTCGATCGACAATATCCCCGGCGCACCAGGCATCGGCGATAAAGGAGCGCGCGATCTCATCGCGCGATTCGGATCTGTGGAAGCGACCCTCGACCGCGCCTCCGAAGTCGAGCGCAAGATGTATCGCGAGAGCCTGCTGAACCATCGTGACCAGATTCTCTTGAGTAAACGCCTCGCGACGATTCACACCCAAGTGCCTGTTGAATGGAACCTTCAGTCGCTTCGCTCGCAGCCTGCCGAGAACATCGCCCTGAAGGCGCTCTACAAGGAGCTGGAATTCTTCAGCATGCTGAAGGATCTTCCGCCGGAGGACGACAGCGCGACCCGCGACTATGCAACCTTGAGCGATCGGGCAGCGCTCGAGGAATGGTTTGCCAAGCGCCCCCACGATGCACCCATTGCGATTGCCCTCGATCTGACGAACGGATTTTTCGGCCTGTCGTACCGCATAGGAGAAGGCCGCGCCGTTCCGCTCGCACTGCTCGAGACTGTTCGTCCTCTGCTTGAATCGGAAAGCATCGGCAAAATCGCTCACGACGCAAAGGCATTGCTGATTACGGCTGCGGGGCTGAGCATTAAGGCACGGAATATCGCCGAAGATGCCATGCTCTATGCCTTCTTGATCGGCGCAGATCCTGGCGGCTGCTCGCCGGAAAATCTCGCGGAGCGCTTTCTCGACCGCAAACTCAACGCGGCTGCGGAGCAGCAGGCGGAAGCGACACTCGCCATCACGCAGATGCTCCGCCCGCAAATCGATGCGCAGGAACTCCGCGCTGTTTACCAGGAAATCGATCTTCCGTTGACCCCGGTGCTGGCGCGCATGGAGATGACCGGCATCCGTATCGACACCACGGCTCTTTCCGAACTCTCGACACGCCTCTCCGACCGAATTGACAAGATCGCCCAGCAGATCTGCGACCTGGCCGGCCATCCGTTCAATATCAACTCGCCCCAGCAGCTTGGGAAAGTCCTGTTTGAAGAGATGGGCCTGCCTTCTCCGGTCAAATATGGCAAAGGCAAAGTCATCTCGACGGCAGCGGACGTGCTTGAAAACCTCGCCCCCGCGTACCCGATTGCGCAACTCGTCCTCGACTACCGGCAACTCGCGAAGCTGAAGGGGACTTACATCGACGCGCTCCCGCAATTGATTCGCACCGAGACCGGCCGCGTCCATACGACTTTCAATCAGGCGGGCGCCGCAACCGGCCGCCTTTCTTCGTCCAATCCCAATCTGCAGAACATCCCCATTCGCACTGAGGAAGGCCGCGAGATCCGCGCCGCTTTCGTTCCGGAGCCCGGCTGGATGCTGCTGGTTGCGGACTATTCCCAAATAGAGCTGCGGCTGCTGGCGCACATGTCGGCCGATCCCGTGCTGGTCGAATCGTTCACACGGCATGAAGACATCCACACACGAACCGCCGCAGAAGTCTTCAAAGTTCATCCCGCGATGGTCACGCCCGAAATGCGCCGCTCCGCCAAAGCTGTCAATTTCGGCATCGTGTACGGGCAGACGCCCTTCGGACTGGCGCAGACGCTTTGCATTGACCGCAAAGAAGCCGAACTCTACATCCGGCGCTACTTCGAACGCTACGCCGGCGTCCGCGAATTCATCGATCGCACCATCGCGGAAGTGCGCCAGACCGGGGTCGCGAAGACGCTGCTCGGTCGACGACGCCCTATACCGGACATGCAGAGCCGCAACCCATCTGCGCGCTCGTTTGCCGAGCGCACCGCAGTCAACACGCCATTGCAAGGGACCGCTGCCGACCTGATCAAGATGGCCATGATACGCATCGCGCGTCTTCTGGAGGAACAAGAAATGCAATCGCGCATGCTGCTGCAGGTTCACGACGAGCTGGTTTTTGAAACGCCCCCAGGAGAAGAAGATCAGTTGAAACAGATCGTCAAAACAGAAATGGAAAACGTTTATAAACTCGCTGTGCCGCTCGTTGTCGATGCGGGTACGGGACCGAATTGGAGAGATGCAAAATGAGGCTGCGCGCGGTATTGCCGATGGCCTTAGCAGCCGCTCTCGCGAGCCTGTCCTGCGGGAAGAAGAACGCTCCGGAGCCAGGGCCGGCCCAGTACAAAGTCCTGCTGCAGACGACAAAGGGCGACGTCGTCATCCTCGTGCATCGCGACTGGTCGCCGCTCGGGGCAGATCATTTTTACGAGCTGACCAAGGCGGACTTCTACAACAACAACGCCGTTTTTCGCGCACTGCCGGGCTTCGTTATGCAGTGGGGCATTAACGGCGATCCCCAGGTGAATAAGCGATGGAGCCAACAAACCATCAGCGATGACCCGCCGAAGGTGCCAAACAAAACCGGCACCATTGTGTTCGCGAAAAGTGGCCAGCCTGATTCCCGCACGACGCAGCTCTTCATCAA
>DATBHS010000250.1:0-10322 GCA_036557345.1 Bryobacteraceae bacterium | reverse complement strand
CAGAGTATCAGTTCCAGTCGGGACATCAACGATTCTTGTGCTCGATAGCTCCTGCATCATCAGCAACCCGTGAATTGGGCCGGCAGACTGGACAACCTCGCGGTTGTGATTCCAATTGACCGGTAAGCCTTCCAATTGACGAGTGGCCGTTACTCGTCCGCCATGCCCGTCGCCACTGGGGCATTGCAAAAACATGTTCCGCGTCAGTGTTCAATCAGCTTCTGCCAGTTCTCGATGACTACGAATGGAGAATTGCGTGGCTGTTGAAGCTCAGGGATAATGAACCTCTGTCCATCCGCGGATATGTCGAATCCCGGGTCAACTGCTCCACCAGCGCTCAAGATTTGTGGCGCCGTCTCGAGGTAAAACAGCTTCTGCGGCTTACCGACTACCAGCCTTCCCCGGCGACGCTCAATGCGAACGGCCATGACCTGGTTTTCATTATTCAAATAAAACAGTTCCTTGCTTTCCCTCGGCCAACGAATGAGAGTGGCGCCATCATTAGACACGCGCAGCGGTTGGCCTGCAAGATGCGGCTCAGGCTCCGTTTCGAAAGACTGGATGTACGCTTCCGCTCGACCTGTTTCGGTGGATAAAAATGCTATCAAGGAATCGTCGGGCGAAAACATCCCGTCCAATTCCTGCGCGGCCGATTGTGAGAGTACAATCCGCTTGGCACCGTGGGCCAGGTCAAGCAAGATGATGCCAGCCTTCGGCGGCCCGATTGATCCCGAAGTCTGATACAGAAGGAATCTCCCATCATGCGACCAGTCGGTGGGAAGCTGAAAGACATCGGATGTTGCCAGCGGGTGTTCTGTTCTGCTTTCGCTGATATTCGTCCAATGCAATTTCGGCGGTCCACCCACAGCGTGCAGAAAAGCCAATCTGTTCGTGTCGGGCGCCCAGATTGGACTGGCTACCTGACCCGCTCCTTGTGTTAATCGGCTCTCCAGATGCCGCATCAAATCGTAAATCCAAATGTCTGTCCCTCCCTTGCGCGGATCATAGAATGCTGCGGCTAACTTCGTTCCGTCTGGAGAAAGCCGGAACGGAGTCAGAAACGATTGAGGCTTCCCGATCGTTCCTATCGTTTGTCCCCGCCGATCGACCCACTTGAGCTGCGAACTGCTCTGCCAGGTTTTATAGGCGAGCACCCCATTTTGCGACGCAGAGAACGCAGCGGCTCCGGTCGGCTCAAACCAGAACACATTTTCCGCAACAGGTTGCGCCCTGCCGGACACCTGCTCGTGTTTTGTGTCAAACGGCTGCGCAACCAGCGTGCCGGCTTTGATGTATAGAAGATATCCGTTGTTGTCCCCCACTAGCGCCGGACTATACTGCACTCGCGAATCGGTTGCGACCAAAGCCTTCCGATTCGCCGGACGATTAGGACTCGTCACCCAAGCCTGGTAGCCGCGTGCAGCGTGATCGAAGCTGACATGGAGCAAATCTCCGCTGGGCAGCGCTTGGGGCCATAAATACTGTAGATCCTTGCGCAGCGCAGCAGCGGGTACCCCGCCTGTCAGAGGAACGCGAAACGCTTTTCCTGTTCGGGTGAAGAGTAGAAGGTCATTGCTCAGGTTCAGCAGTGAATTCAACGCAAGCCCGCTCGGTATCTCACAAACAACAACCGACGGGCCGCCACTGGAGGGCAGGCGGCGAACTGTGAACTGCTCATCGAAAAACAGGGACGTGCCGTCGTAAGACCATTCGACGCTTTGTACGTTCTGCGCCGGTGTCACCCGGAAACTTTTGGCGGTGGCCAGGTCGTGCAGCCACAGCTGTGACCCTTTCAAATCGCTGGCGAGGAAAGCCAGCCGGGAGCCATCCGGCGAAATCGCGAAGTCCTGATGCGCGAAAGCCGGCTCAGACATCAGGCCGCTCGGTGCTGCAACGCTGAACTGAACCATACGAGTAGGCGCCTGCGGGCTGAGTGTTCGAGGCAGTAGCCATCCGGCTACGAAACCCACGACGAGCCCGAGGCCCAGGAGCACCCAGGTTCGAGACGAAATCCTATCATTCGCCTTCGATAACAGCTCAACAGGCGAATCGCGAGATTGTGGGGCGTTCATTACGGCTGGATTGTCGAGGGACGGCTGCAAACCTTCGGCATCTGCTATGAATCGATAGCCTCGACCCGGTACAGTCTCGATGTATCGCGGCTTATCGGCAGAATCGACTAGAGCCTGCCGTAGCTTATTCACGGCTGCGTTCAAGCGGTGTTCGAAGTCGACAAACGTATCGTTCGACCAAATCCGTTGCCGCAGTTCTTCGCGCGTGATGATTTCGTTCGGACGCGCCAGGAGAGCCGCGAGAATTTCGAACGGCTGTCTCTGGATCTGAACCCGAACTCCCCGCTTCCACAACGCTCCTTCGTTTATGTCGGCTTCAAAGGCGCCGAACCGAACTCGGGACAAAGGACCGTTAGCATCCGCCATAACGTCTTGAATCGGGTCAGACACGATTATCCACGAAATGAGGTAACCGGCTTTCCTTTTCTTTTTCTATCGTTTCGCCAGAGATGCTGCTGAGAACCTCGAGAGGAGGACTGGAGCATTTCAAATTCCTATGCCCTGGTCTATGCTCCGACCATGTCGCTGAACAGAAAAGTCGTGATTATCGCTTTTTTAGGCACTGCGTGTGTATGCCTCTTCGCCTTCAACTCCGGTTCCGATCCAAGGGACGGCATTGCGCAACGTGATGAGGAAGCAATCAGGGGATATGTGGAAAACTTCGGCTCGGCCTGGAATCGCCACGATGGTGATGGGCTCTTTGGCAGACGCGCCGGCGAGATCGATCGCATCAATGCGTTTGGCGGTTGGATTCGAGATCCGGAAGCAGATGCGCGAGTCATGCGGCGGCTGTTATACGGACCGTTTCGGCAGAGCCTACATCAAGTCAGGGCGGAACGAGTCCGTCTCGTTACGTCGGATATCGCCCTCGTTGTCATCCGCATCACTCGCCCGAGCGGAGCGCAGAGCGGCTCGATGACGGCTCTCGGCAGTCGATCGCTGCATGTGCTCGTAAAGCACGAAGGGAAGTGGGAATTGACCGGCTTCGCGAACGTACCAATCAACCCTCCAAATGGTGCCGTCAGAGAGGCCGAGGGTGACGACGTCTTCTACTCGAATGACGATCACTAGTTGTGCACAAGAGTCACGCAATTGGTGCTCCCCGCGACCAGTTGCAAGAACACTCGCCAGAAGTTCCGAGATTTCAACGGGCGAGTTCCAACTCGCCAAAGATAGCTTCCTAAGTCCGGCCACCGAAGATTTAGCTTGATCGCCGCTTCTGTGAATCCTGTATCGTCGGCGACTCTTCCACAATCTCTGCAGGGCCGTTAACCACATGCGGAGTGCTGCCAAGCTAGCCTCGTGATATGAGGCGCGTGGTCATCCTCGGACCGGGAGCTTCAGGGAAGTCAACGCTTGCGATTCACCTGAGCAAGATCACGGGGCTGCGTGTGATAGAGCTGGACAAGCTTTTCTGGCGGCCAGGTCTTGTTGCGACACCTCGCAACCAATGGGTCAACGTCCAAGAGCGGCTGGTTGAGGAGAATGAATGGATCATCGATGGGGACCTGGGACCCTATGACGCAGTCGAAGTTCGGCTTCGTGCTGCGGATACCATCATTTTCCTGGACTTCTCACTCGTCCGATGCGGCTGGCGAGCAATCCGGCGATCGCGCGAACGTGCTGATTTCTGGCTCTGGCTGCTGCGGTATCGCCGCCAAAGCCGTCCGTTTCTCATGGAAGCGATTGCTAACTATGCACCTCACGTGGCCCTCCATGTACTACGCAACCCTGCGGCACTCAGGCGATTCCTTGCAGAGTTGGCGTGCAGATGCGGCACGGAAAAGCCTCGCCTGGACAAATGACTAAGCAGAGTCGGTGCACACTGGCCGCTAGAACCTTGATGCTGACTGTGCTGTTGTAGCTCCAAGCGTGTTGTCGGCTACTTTTCAATTGGAGAGGACGTAGGGGCTGAAAGGCCTCAATGTCCTAGTGCCCGTAAACCTGGACCTATCCGGAAAGGTCAATTTGAATCTGCCGTCGAGTCGAAAAATCCGCGTATTCAGAGGCGATCCGGGAACTGGAGATTATCGTAAGGACAGCAATCAGCTCCAGGCAGGATGTTGTTTTGCATTTTGGCGGGACACGAGCAGGCCAGACGTGAGTACGTAACGCCTGCTGGATCGGTGCAGAGGTCGACCAAGATGCGCTGCTATTCAGTGGATATTTGTTCGCCAGCATCACGGAGTACGTCTAGGATCGCATCCGAGCTGAGGAATATATTACGCAAACCTTTGTCATCAATGTGATCAGCGATATATCGGATGTTTGATACGGCCAATCTGTATGCAGCAATGCCGGCGTCAGGGTTGCCGCATTGCATCTCAATTCGGCCGAGCATCGCATGCGCCCGCCAGCCACACAGAAGGGCAGGATAGCGTTTGAGCATGGCACATGCCTCTTTTATCTCTTCAGCAGCCGTGTCGAAATCGGAGAGCATCGCAATCCGTGACAGCAATGTGCGCGCGACGATCATGTATTTGTGTGCGCCGTATTGCGTTGCTTTCTCGAGCAACGTGATTGCGTCTGTTCTGGCCAACGTCTGCTCCGCTCGCGCATGAAGGAATCGGATTTCGAAGCGCCACCGAAACCACGCGTCATGTGAAAGGAGGGACGCGGCAGTCTTCATCGCGGAGCAAACAGTCGCCTGATCATCCGACTGCAGGTGATCCATCGCCAGATTGATGACGGAATTGACCTCGGCTTCTCCAAAGCCCGCTTCATGCCCAATGGCAGCACCTTCCCGGTCAAACGCCTCCGCGCCTTCGAAATCCTGCATTTCACGATGAATCCAACCGAATGCGTTCGGCATGCGCGATAACCAGAAAATTTCGCCATTGCGCTTCGCGATGTCCATGGCACTGCTGAGCACCGCAAACGCCTCAGACACTCGACCCAGATTCGCCAGCGTGAGGCCCAGGAAATAGTTCGCCTTCACATACTCGAATGCGTCACCGAGCTCAAACGCCAGCTCGATTTGTTGCCGGAACATCTGTTCCGCATCGTCATATTCCGAGCGGAAGAACGAAAGGCGCGCACGTATATCGAGACTGTCGAGAAGCGTTTTCCTGTCGAGCGAAAGAGAACATTGAACTAACGTCCGCAGCTTATCCTCGGCCGCAGACAAATCGCCGGACGCGAGATGCCCCTGCGCCATCAGAGCAAGAGCGCGCAGGCGACCGGCTTCGTTCGCTGCGGATACTCGAAGGACGTCCTCAAGCGTCGATTGCATCTCATCCAAGCGGTGGGCCCAGAAAAGTGTATTGCCGAGCGTGTACAGCGCCACGCACTCGAGTTCCGCCGAGCCTGCCGCGCGCGCACGTTGGATCATCTCTCGGCCGTCGGCGATCGATAAATCAAAACGGCTCATCGCGAGGTAGACCGCTGCACGTTTTTCGTAAATCCGGAACTGAGCCTCGGCACGGGCGCTCTCTGGCAGCCTCGCGGACACTTCGATCGCGTGCGTGTAATACTCTTCGGCCTCGCTGTTGGCGTACATGTTTCGCGCATTCGCGGCCGCAATCATCAGAAACTCGACGGCTCGCTCCCAGTTGCGCCCGCGTTCGAAATGCATCGCGAGTTGCCCGGCAATGCGCGGCGCCAGGTCGCCGTAATGTTTTAGCAACTGCTCGCCCGCGATAGCGTGTAATTGTATTCGTCGCGCACCGACGATTTCTTCGTAGAAGACATTCTGGTAAAGCGCGTGGGCAAAGGCATAGCGTGTCACGAGAACGCCATCCGGCAACTCTTCTTCCCCGCGAACGCTGATCAGCCGTTGGTTCAGAGCGAGAGATACAAACCCTTCTTCGACGCGCAACTGTTCGGTATCAAGCAGCCGGGCGACAACGCTGGAGAGGAACTCCTCCCCCTCGATGCTGGCGTACTGCAGTGCCAGACGGGCATCGGGTTCGAGCACCTCGCTCTTCTGGCGGATCATCGCGCGGACGCTATCCGGAATCTTCTGTACCATCTGAGCCGGAGGGCTCGCAAGATTCCAGCTCACGCCGTCATGAACTATGTCATCGGAACTGGCGAGGAAATCCAGCAGGCTTACGGTAAACAGAGGATTGCCGTCCGTCCTCTTCCAGATCAGAGACGCAAACCCGTTCGGAAACTGATTGGGCTCGAATCGGCGACAAAGCAGAATACAGACTTCGTCCTCGGTGAGCGCGTCGAGCACGATCTCGTCGCACGACTGCCGCGCTTTCATGTCCGCGATGCAGTTCTTCAGAGCGTGATTCGGGATCTGGATATCTTCAGGGCGGACTGTGGCGAGCAACAGTACCCTCTGCGCCTCTACCCGGTGACATAAATGTCGCAGCAGGTCGATGGTGGGACGATCCGCCCAATGCAGGTCTTCAAGAAGCAGAAGCAACGGAGCGTCCAGCGAGAGGGCACCTAGCGCGTCTCCGATCTCGCGCAACATGCGCTGGTTCGTCGCCCCTGCCGTCTCGGACCGCAGTGCTGCCCTTTCTGCTCCAGAAGCGAAGGCCGGCAATTGCAGACACCAGGTCGGGGCTTGTCTGCGCAGGTGATTCCTGATCTGATTTCCGTGCTCACGCAGCAATCCGGAAAGTGCCTCCAGAAACGGAAGATAGGATTCGCCCGGACCGTATTGCTCCACCGAGCGACCCGTCGCAACGCGCAATTCCGGATGCCGGGAACGAATCGAGTTTATAAACCATTCAGCGAGTGAGGATTTGCCCATTCCGGCTTCGCCAGTGAGAAAAACCAGTTTGCCGGCGCCCCCGAGCATGTTTTCGAAATGGCCTTCAAGCCACTTCCTCTCGAGGTCTCGACCGACGAAGTTCTGAGCGATCTTCTGAGCGCGTCGCTCCGAAGCCGGATGGCTGGTGGAGAACAACGTTGCGCCGTTTCCTTCGCTAGTTGAAGTTTGGGCCGATGCTGACCATATCGAATCGGCCCCGGCCCCTTGTTGATCCAAAGCTCGGCAGGTTGTCAGTATGGCGGCAAAACGATAACCGCGTTTCGGAACGGTGACGATGTATTTCTGGTCCCGCGGACTCTCGCCCAGTATCCTGCGTAGAGTGGAAACATTCCGCGCCAGGCTGCCCTCTTCTACAAATGCGTCCTGCCATACGCGTCTGAGCAGGTCTTCTTTATCAACGACCCTGCCGCCACTCTCAACCAGCGCCAAAAGCGTGTCATAGAGCCTGGGCGCGAGGGGGATGATCTCGCTTCCCCTGAAGAGAAGGCGCTGGTCTCGGTCAAGCCGGTAAGGGCCAAACTTCAGGCTTTGACTTGACTGGGGAGCCATAGCGATTTCAGGATTTTATCCGAATTTTTTCCGAATCTGCGAAGGACATTCGCGGTGGTTACGCCGTACTCTCGTTGGCGGATACCACAGCCTGCAGTATCCGGAGGGATCACATGATCAGAGGAGAACGACTTCTAGGAATCCCGGCCGCAACTGGCGTCGCGGTAATTGGGACAGCGGAGGCACAGAACCCGGCCATCGACTGGAATAATGGGGCGATCAAGACGGCGCTGGCGGCCAATCAGGTAACGTTCGCCAGGCTCAAACAGCCAAAGATGAGAACAATGAGCAGCAAACAGCTGTGGAAGCCCTTGTGCGGTGTGTTGGTGCTGCTGTTTATTCCATTGCCCGGCAGATCCGATGTCGTTCAGGACTGGGACGCGATCATGCAGGCCACAGTCAGTTCGCAACCCCCCTTCCCGCAGGCTCGATTTGCGGCGATTACCCAACTTGCGGTATTCGAGGCCGTCAACGCAATCACACGGCAATACAAGCCGTACCTCGGAACAATAACCGCGCCCCACAATGCGTCGGCTGAAGCCGCGGCTGTCGCTGCCGCTTATGGGGTCCTTAGTAATTACTTTCCTGCCAGCCTGTCCACACTGAATGCCGCGTATGCAGGTTCCCTCGCGGCGATCCCGGACGGCCCCGCGAAAACGGCAGGAATTGCCACAGGCCAGGCCGCTGCAGCCGCCATGATTGCCGCGCGCGCGAACGACGGGTCGAGCCCGCTCGAATTCTTTCTGCCCACTTCGTCGAATCCCGGGGTTTGGCAGCTGACGCCCAGTTGCACGGCTGCGGGCGGACTGTTTTTTAATTGGCAGAACGTGACGCCTTTCGGTGTCCGTAGCGCCAGCCAGTTTTTTCTGGTTCCACCTCCCAGCCTCAAAAGTGGGCGGTATACGCGGGCTTATGACGAGGTGAAGGAGGTCGGTGACGTGAACAGCACCGAGCGCCCGCAGGACCGGACGGATGTAGCCGTGTTCTATGCGGAAGAGGTTCCAGTCGCCATTTTTAACGATGCCGCAAGGCAGATCACCACCGCGAAGCCGAGATCATTATCCGAGAACGCGCGCGACTTTGCCCTCATCAACATGGCGATCAGCGATGCGGCAGTTGCGACCTTCTACAACAAGTACCTGTACAACTTCTGGCGGCCAGAAACCGCGATTCACGATGCCGGCGATGACGGCAATGATAAGACCACCCCGGACCCCAACTTCAAGCCCCTGATCACGACGCCTTGTTTCCCTTCCTATCCTTCCGCGCATGGCACTTTAAGCAACGCTGCGAGAGAAGTGATGGAGAAGATCTATGGCGATGGCCCGTTCTCGATTACGCTGTCGACGCCGGCGCTCCCAGGCGTGACGCTGCATTACTCAAGGCTCGAGGAGATCACCGATGACATCTCGGATGCGCGCGTTTACGGAGGAATCCATTTCCGCACCGATCAGGACGCAGGCGCGCTGCTGGGGATCCGTATTGGCGACTACATCTACAATCACAAGCTCCGACCGGAGCATGGCGAGCATTGTGACGACCGGTAATCGCCATTCCCAAGAGGTGGCTGATCACGTTGAACCCGCCGTCCCACACGGTTTGTCGGTAAACAGGAAATTGGGAAGTAGTGGCGCGGCGGGGTGTGTGTCCGTCCGCGGAATTGGCCTGCTTGCCTCCATACTTGGCCTTGACCACGGGAACAGCGATGTAGGTCACGGATCGGTGGTGGCTGAGTTTAGCATGATAAGGCGGCCTGTGATAGAACGCCTGAATGGATCGCAGGTCATTTCTCACGGGGTCAGTGGCCAGTCTGGCGGCTGGCGCTCGAATTGCTTCGGGCACAGCATCCCCTGCGCAAGACCGTGAAGCGCGATTACAGAAGATCCAGCGCCCACTTGCCATCACCATGTGGGATTTTTCGTGGCTGGAGCGGCGCTGGCCGGGGGCAGGCTATGAGGACTGGGACCTCGCCCTGGATGGATTGATCCAACGCGGCTACGACGCCGTCCGCATCGATGCCTATCCACACCTGGTAGCGGCGAATCCGAACGCCGCTTGGGAGCTGATCCCCTGCTGGAACACGCAAGATTGGGGAAGCCCCGCAAAAAACGTCGTCCAGGTGCAGCCAGGCCTCAATCAGTTCATCCGTAAGTGTGCGGACCGAAAGCTGCGTGTGGGCTTATCTACCTGGTTCAGGCAAGACCCCGGCAAAACTATGATGCGCATCCACACGCCTGAAGATCATGGGCGGATTTGGAAAGTGACGCTTGACTCGATCGCCAGCGACAACTTGCTTCCACACATCCTTTACGTCGATCTGTGCAACGAGTGGCCGCTCGACATCTGGGCGCCCTTCCTGTCCAAAGGATTCAAACGAACTTCGGCCAAAAACGCCGACTGGATGCGCCACGCCGTTCAGGTGGTACGCAGCGCCTATCCGGATCTCGACTACACGTTCTCGCAAACTAGCGAATACGACGAGTGGAAGCAGCAGGACGTAACCATGCTCGACTTCATGGAACCGCATATCTGGATGGCGCAGGCCGACGGGTACTACGACGAGGTTGGCTATCATTACGAGCGCTTCGATCCAAAAGGCTACGAGAACGTGGTCAACAACGCCAAGCGCGTTTACATGCAGCGAAGGAGTCATTGGGATGGCAAGCTGAAAGAGCGCATCGAGATGTGTGCCGAATGGTCACATGTTTCCGGCAAGCCGCTGATTACTACGGAATGTTGGAGCCTGGTCGATTACAAAGACTGGCCCCTGCTGGAATGGGATTGGCTCAAACAGCTATGTGAATTGGGCGTTCGCGCGGCTGCAGGAACGGGCCGCTGGGTCGCCATGGCGACCAGCAATTTCAACGGGCCGCAATTTGCCGGCATGTGGCGGGATGTGGACTGGCATCGCCGCATGACGGACACCATCCATTCGGCTTCCGTGAACACGACGAAGATGGCATAGGCGGGAA
>DATBHS010000249.1:0-4385 GCA_036557345.1 Bryobacteraceae bacterium | reverse complement strand
ATTCGTCGCAATCGGCGCAACATCCGCATAGCCGCTCACTGACAGGCGGTCCGTCGGCATACCGAACCTGGCGACCAGCAGGTTCAAAATTGCAATGCTGCGGGCCGAAGAAAGCTCCCAATTATTCTTGAAGGCATCGTTATGGATCGGGATGTTGTCGGTGTGGCCTTCGAGCCGGATTTGGTTTGGCAGCTTTAAAATCACGGCGCTCACTTTGCTCATGGTGGGAAGGCCCGATGGCTTCACGACCGCTTCTCCCGAATCGAAAAGAGCTGCTTGCCTGAAGCTGATGACCAGACCGCGCTTCTCCATGTGGACGTCCACCTCGCCTTTGTCGATTTCTCCCTTCAGGGTGCGCTTCAGGAGTTCCTGGTACGAGCTGAGTTCGGCGAGCGCGCTAAGAAAAGCACTTGCGTCGTATTTTTGACTGCTGTTCAGGACGGAAGCTTTCGCCGCAGCCTGCAACGCTGAATCGCTTCCTTGAGAAAACGCCACCTTGACAGCTTCGGAAAAGAGTTTCGCCTTGGCCTTATCCGCATTCGCCGTGGCAAACATGACGATGAAGAAGGCGAGAAGCAAGGTCATGAAGTCGGCGTAAGAAATAACCCAGCGCTCATGATTTGGATGCGATTCTTTCGGTACGCTTCGCCGGTTGCTCATAGCGTGTCTCAGGCAGCCCGAGCGGCCCGTTTGGATCCCTTTCCGGCCGGCGCTTCGACAGCCGCATGCGCCAGATAAGAGTTCAGCTTGTTGCGCAGCATTTTCGGATTCAACCCTTCCAGAATCCCTAGAACTCCCAGCAGCATGAGTTCTTTCATCTGGCGATCGGCGCGGGCCCGATTCTTCACCTTCGCCGCAGCGGGTAACAGGAAAACGTTCGCTAATCCTACGCCATACACCGTCGCTACGAACGCGACTGCGATCCCGTGCCCGACTTCTTCGATGTTCGCGAGGTTTTTCATAACCTGGATCAGGCCTAACACCGCGCCGATAATCCCGATGGTCGGCGCGTATCCGCCTCCGCTTTCAAATATCGCGGCGGACTCTTCGGCGTGGTGCTGCGCCAAGTCTATGTCAAGCTCCATCATCGTTTTCAGCTCGTCGAAATCGGTGCCGTCGATGGCCAGGTGCAGCGCTTTCTGTAGAAACTGATCTTTGATCGCGTAAGCATCGCTTTCGAGCGAAACGATTCCATTCTTTCGCGCCTTACTGGCATAGGCAATCAAATCTTCAATCAGCCGGGCCCGGTTGTGCGCCGGTTCGAAAAAGACCAGCTTCAATTGCGAGAGGGCAGCCTTCAAGGCCGGAATCGGCGTTGTCACAAGCACAGCTCCGGCAGTCCCACCCAGGACGATCATGGCCGCGGTCACTTGCGCAACGTCCCGAATGTTCCCCTTCTCGAGAATCAAGCCGCCCACGATTCCACCGAGCGCCAGAGCGAGGCCGAGCGCTGTCGCAAGATCAAGCTTCAATTTCTTCGTGTCAGATCCCATGTCGTTAGCAGATCCCGTTCCACGACTCTGCGTCATCGTCTTTGTAACCGGCATTCTGGCTTTCGAGCCAGTGAAAGCGGGTTGTGACCTGCGGCTGTATTTGCACCCGCTGCCGGAAGTGAACCACTCTGTCGACAATCTCGGCCGGGGTCTCGAGCACGATCATCTTTTGACCGGTTGTTAAGGAGACGACCGTGTCCGGAGTCGCCTCTATATGCTCAATCAGGTCGGAATTCAGAATTAATGGTAATTGGTTAATTCGAGTCAGCTGAATCATCGGGCCCTGCTCCTTCCGTATCGGGTTCCCGGCAAAGATCATTGAACCCGGAACGAAGTCAGATCCGGCCTGGTAACCTTTGCCAAGGCACGTAAAATAATCTCTATTAACTGGTTCGGCTGACCGTGCTTATAGCTTTAGGTCGAGACGAGGAAGGTGGTGGACGCAAACTTTGCTTCCGCCTACGGCCGTGTAGGTTTCAAGGTATGGTCCCATACGTCTGAGCTGGTGCCATTGAACTCGAAGCGCCCCATTCAGGAGAACGTGAACCCGGCGCGATATAGTCTGTAAAGTCAGAGCATCATGGCAGAGGCCGTCTGTCTGCGTCGATGCATCTCGAGACTCTGCTTGAGCAGCCTGAATGTCTTCGGCTGCTCGCTCGAGGAGCTGTTCTGCCTGCTGAATGTGCTGTGGTGTCGGATTCAGCAGTAAGGCTTCGATCGATTCCAACGTGCGTGCGGCCCCACGAAGGAGGTGCCCGGCTCCAGAAGGTTCTCCGTCACCGCAGATCGGGTCAGAAATATCCGTAAGACCCTCCTCCACTTCGGGATTACCCGCCCAATCGCGCATCATGTGTGGCCATGCCTGATAGTTCACTGCATGGCGAGACCCTCTCGCTCCCAGTTCGCTGGCGCAAGTCGTTTTCAAGCGAAGAGAAATAATTTAATATCATCAACTTCTAGTTAGGGTTGATTACTTGTTGAAATCCGCTTTAGTGACTGGAATAACGGGCCAGGATGGGTCCTACCTTAGCGAATTGCTGCTTTCGAAAGGATATATGGTTCACGGCATTTTGCGCCGTAGTTCCTGCTTCAACACGGCACGAATTGATCATGTCTATTCCGATCCACACGATGCCGGACGAAGGTTAATTCTTCACTATGGCGATCTAACCGATTCAACCAGCCTGCGGCGAATCCTCGAGACCGCCCGGCCGGACGAGATCTATAACCTGGGCGCGCAGTCGCACGTCAGGGTCTCCTTTGATAATCCGGAATACACCGCCGATGCCGATGCGCTCGGAACGTTACGGCTTCTCGAATCGATGCGCGATCACGTACAGCAGACCGGACGGGAAGTGCGCTTTTATCAAGCCGGATCGTCCGAAATGTTTGGAGCGGCGCCGCCCCCGCAGAGCGAGAAGACGCCCTTTTATCCCCGGAGCCCATACGCCGTATCGAAGGTGGCAGCCCACTGGTACGCGGTGAACTACCGCGAGGCATACAATCTCTTCGTCACGAACGGGATATTGTTCAATCACGAATCGCCAAGGCGGGGCGAGACGTTCGTTACTCGCAAGATCACTCGCGCCGTCGGCCGGATCAAGGTCCGCCTCCAGACAAAGCTATATTTAGGCAACCTGGATGCCCGGAGGGATTGGGGCTTCGCCGGGGATTATGTAGAGGCGATGTGGAGAATGCTGCAGCACAAGACTCCCGGCGATTTCGTCGTGGCCACAGAGGAATCGCATAGCGTTCGAGAATTCCTGGAAGAAGCATTCTCGTACGCCGGGCTCGATTGGGAGAAGCACGTCGAAATCGATCCGGCCTACTTCCGCCCAACTGAAGTCGATTTCCTCCTTGGCGACTCGAGCCGTACAAGGCGGGTCCTGGGGTGGAGGCCGGCAACCGATTTCAAAAGCCTGGTTCGCATGATGGTAGACGCCGATATAAGATTGGCGGAAAACGAACGGATTGTGGATGAAAACCGCCAGTCGCGCGCCATTCTGAATTTGGGCGCGACATCCCACCAGAACGGCCCCCCCTTGTTGCAAGTTTCTTCGCCAGGAATAAGCGGATGAAGCGGACAAGCCGCATCTATGTGGCCGGCCATCGAGGGCTGGTTGGCTCTGCGATCGCAAGGGAACTCCGCCGGCAGGGTTACTGCAACCTCCTGACGCGCTCGCGGCGGGAGCTGGACCTCACGTCTTTCGAAGCTGTGGATCGCTTCTTTTCCGCTGAAAAACCCGAATATGTCTTCATGGCCGCCGCCAAAGTGGGAGGCATCCTCGCCAACTCCCAGCAGCCGGCGGAGTTTCTCTACGAGAATCTCGCGGTGCAGCAGAACGTCATCCATCTGGCCTGGGTGCATGCCGTGCAAAAGCTGGAGTTTCTTGGATCCTCCTGTATCTACCCCAAGCTTGCGCCGCAGCCGCTGAAAGAAGAGTACCTATTGACAGGTCGCTTGGAGCCAACCAACGAGTGGTACGCGATCGCGAAGATAGCGGGTATCAAGATGTGCCAGGCCTACCACGCCCAATACGGTTTCCGGGCGATCAGTCTGATGCCCACCAACCTGTATGGACCCGGCGACAATTTCGACCTGAGCTCCTCACATGTGCTTCCCGCCCTGATGAGCAAAATTCATACGGCAATGGTCGAAAGACGGCCCGAAGTTGTCATCTGGGGTTCCGGATTCCCCCGGCGTGAATTCATGCATGTAGACGATCTGGCCTCTGCCGCTGTGTTTCTTATGGAGCGGTATGACCATCCGGAAATCGTGAATGTCGGAACCGGCGAAGATTTGACGATTGCCGAACTGGCGCAGCTTTTGGCTGCCTCGATCGGCTATTCGGGGCGGCTATGCTTCGACAGGTCGAAACCGGACGGGACGCC
>DATBHS010000248.1:0-27068 GCA_036557345.1 Bryobacteraceae bacterium | reverse complement strand
GCGGCGTAAATCTGTCCTGCCCTCCGTACCTGCTCAAAATAGATGTACAGCCATGTGATGATGACGAAACCGCTAATCCCGAAGAAGAATTCGCTGGCGCACAGCATGTAAGCGTTTCGCGATCGGGCCATAAGTTTTAACCACGCGATGTCCGGCCGCTCCACATGCTGTTCTTCCTTTTCCGCTTCGATCAAAAGCAGCTCGGCGTCTGATACACGTTTGTGCTGTATAGGCTCATCGGTTGCCATTCGTCGCCAGACCATGACAACGAGCACGGTCAGGAGGGACGACAAGAAGAAAGATTGGCGCCAGCCGAAATGACTGATGATGAGCGCAATCCAAACCGGGGTGAATGATCCTCCGATGCCAGATGCTGCGTGAATGAGCCCGCTCGCTCGGGCCCGCTCACCGCCGCGCATCCAATTGGCCAGCGCCCGGTTGAACGTCGGGTAGGCGCATGCCTCGCACACCCCTAACAGAAACCGGAGGACTTCGAGCATCACAAGAGCATTCAGAGTGTGGCCAAAGATCTCTTTCTGTATCAGGCCGACCAAGAACGTGATCACCGCCCAACTCAAGCCTGCAACCGTCAGGACACTGCGCGGACCAAAACGATCCGCAAGCCATCCGCCCGGCACCAATCCGGCCGCATAACCGAATAAAAAGGCACTGAGCACGCGGCCCAACGACTGGGTAGACAAATTGAACTCGGAAGCAATATACGGCGCGGCGACCGTGATATTGCCCCGGTCAACGTAGAGCACGAAAGCCACTGCACAGAGCAGCCCTACGATCCACCAACGGAAATGACTCGCCTGGGGACGCCGAGACGCCGTGGCCATTGTGAGATTGAGGGAAGGCTCTTGCACCAGTTAATCGGATTGGATCGACTTAGCCCTTACGGTCGACTGAACTCTCTCAACATGTCGGGATTGGGCTCGACCCCGATGCCGGGCTGAGATGGCGCGATGGCATAGCCATTCTCAAAGCGAACGGGGGAACTCGGTAACACGTTCCACGCCAGATCGGAAAACTCCAGGCGGTCAACGGAGGGGAGGGCAACGGCCGCATGAACGCTCATCTCAAACGGCGAATTGCCGAAGATGAGAGGGACGCCGAAATCCGTTGCGATGTCTGCGCAGGCCAGTGCAAAGTCGATGTCGGGAAGGACGCGCACGCGGCTCAGAGCTTTGCACTCCACCAGCCGGCGCACCTTTCGGGGATCGACAAGATAATCGTGGCCAACAACATCTAATTCGATCTCCGCATTCAGGCGAACCATACCGGCCAGATCGTCGTGATGCAAGGGGTCCTCCACATAGGACAGCCAAATTCCCTCTTTTTCAAAAAATCGGATCCGTTGGATGGCTTCGTCGCAGCTCCAAGCCTCATTGGCGTCAATTGCCATTTCGATTTCGTCTCCTACCGCATCGCGCACTGCCTGCAACCTCCGTAAATCGCGTTTCGGATCGAGATGGCCGACTTTAACCTTAATCGCTGTGAATCCTCGTTGGACAAAGCGGCGAAACATAGCTACTGCGTCCTCTTCCGAGTGCGGAAAATCCAATCCGCTCCCGTACGCTCGGACGCGATTGTCCGGCGCCCTTGCCCCGAGAAATTGATACAAAGGCAGCCCCGCGCTTTGAGCCATCAAGTCCCAAAGGGCCATGCGGATGGCTTGATCGAGTGCGGTATATGCGGCAAACAGCGCCGGCCGGCGCAAGAGCAGCACAAAAGGGTTCTGGTCATGCAAGACAGGCCAAACTGTCCGTTCGAAGTCGGCGCGAATCTCTGCCAAGGGCGGCATGGGGACGATATACGGCGCAGGGCGCGTGAAAGTGCCCTTCGATATGGTCTGCCCGAAACCCCAGCCTTGATGACCGAGGTTGGATTCGAGACGCAAAGCTAAGACATCAAGCGTCTCGCAGGTGCATGTGCAGTCCCCGAATGGCCGGCCAGAAGGCAATTCGAGTCTGTGCAATTCAAAGGACGTCAGATTGACGCTGAATGGATACTTAGGCGAGTATGCCCTCATTTTTGTTTCGGCGTGGGCCGACTGCGTTTGTCTCGCGATCCAGTGTCGTGCTTCATAATGAGTAACCCAATGGTAGGCATCAGGCCTCTTACGGAACTACTTCGTTCTCGCTACTGACAATCAGCCCGCGTTCGTCGATCAGATTGAAATAGTAAACCCTGACGCCTTCAGGTAACGTGACATTGACCGTCGATCGGTCGTGATCGAGGTCTGCTGTCATAGTTTGCCAGCGCCGCTGTTGCCAAGCACCGGAGTCAAGAGTGTAATTCAATTCGGCTCGAATCACGGGTGTAGCCGAGCCGTACTTCGCCCATGCACGCCGACCGACGCGTCGCTGATCTCGAATGGAAACGAGCGGCGCTCCAGATTTCAAATATTCATCGGCAAATGCATGGATCTCCTCCGGCGTCTCTCCGTCGCTCTGACTGTGCGACATGCGGACGCGGATCGTCAGCGTTCTGGTTGTGCGAGGCAGACGATAAGACTTTTGCAGCGAGTCCATCGGATACGCGAAATCATTTGTGCCAGAGACCCAGAGAAAAGGCATTTTCGCTCGACCCAAATACACCGAAGGGTCCCACAACCCGAGCCATCTACCCGATTTTTCACTGCCCATCTTCGTAAGTTCCGGCACCCAATATGAGTCCTCGCCAAGAAATCCGCACCCGTAAACCGGAATCGCAACGCGAAAGCGCCGGTCGATACTTGCCGCAATGCTTACCAAATAACCACCCCAGGAGATGCCTGTGATTCCGATACGCCGTGGATCGATCTCTGGAAACGACCGAAGCAAAGAGTTTGCCAAGAGAATGTCCGCAGCCGCGTGATAGGGCCATTGGTCCTCCACGGGCCAATCCACCTGTTCGAACGCCGCATTCCAGCCGGGCGGTCCGGAGAAATCGTGGCGCGGCCGGTTGCGCGCCCCGCCGGGCTCGCCGTGTCCTTTTGACGGAACGCTCCCGCAGGTGTCCATTGCGATCGCCGCATAACCCCGGTCATT
Source organism: Bryobacteraceae bacterium (assembly GCA_036557345.1). Lineage (GTDB taxonomy): Bacteria > Acidobacteriota > Terriglobia > Bryobacterales > Bryobacteraceae > Bog-105. Next base: position 24,033 of record DATBHS010000248.1, on the reverse strand, counting down.
CCACAGCCTGACCCAGTCCGCAAACGCTGTTCCATCTCCTCCGTGCACCAGGACCATGGCCGGCAGCCGTTCGGCGCTTTTTCTGGCGGGAGCTCCGTAAAACGCAAAAACGCGTGTCGGTTTCCCTTTCCATGGGAGCCCGGCATAGAAGAAGGCGCGTAGCGGGTCTGCCCGAGGAGCTGCGACGTAGACCTTGGGAGGTTGCGACAGTCGGTTCAGATCCCAGAGGGTCCGTGCCGAAATACCGAATGAGAGCGTTGTGACCCAGAGGATACAAATGGTTCTCGGCATGTTCTGCCTGCAACGTACTATATCCGCCAGACACGGCTGGAAGACTTCGAGATCCTAACCCTTCAGAAGATAAATTTCAACGCAAGCTGAATCACGCGGGGAGGGTTCGCCTGGTTGAAGATCATGCCGAACGTGGCTGCATTGTTGACGTTCGACGAAGGAGTGCCAAGCACCACGCGATTCAGGACGTTAAAGAACTCCGCGCGAAATTCGAAATAGCGGAACTCACTGGCCAAATAGAATTTCTTAAAGACGGAGAAGTCTTCGTTGTAGAAGGCCGGGCCACGAACATTGGGGAGGCGCGGAGGGGCATTGCCGAAAGTGTACGGTGCGGGCTGGTTAAACGCGTTTATATTCAGGTACACATCACGGGCCGGATCGAAGCTGCCCATGGAGACATTGGTCCGCACATCATTGGAGATCCAATTGGGACGATTGCCTCCTCCAAACAACTGAGAGAGGTCGCTGCCACCCGACACCGCGATGGGAGTACCTGATTGATACCTGTGAATGGCGTTGAACTGCCAGCCGCCTACAAGCTGTTGGACGATCGGGTTCGTGTGTCCCAGAAACCGCTTGCCGGGACCGAACGGCAATTCATAAGACCACGAGAACACGAAAACGTGCGTGTGATCGAAGCTTGCCAGGCTTTTCTCGAGACCGCGATTGTAAGTATCCATCGCCCCGAAGCCACCCCCACCAAACCAGCTTCCAAAGGTGTTGGTGGCAACCGTCCCGGTATTCTTGGACAGAGTATAGCTCGCGAGGAATGACAACCCGTTCGAATAGCGCTTCTGAAGGCGCGCCTGCAATGAGTGATAATTTCCGAAGCCCGTTGGCTGATAGAAATCGTTGATCGAGTTGTATTGCGGGAACGGCCGCAATGCTTGAGCTACAGACCCTTCAAAGCCGGGATAAGGCACCCTGATGCCTGCCGCGGCCGCTTCCGGAGAATGGATATCTGCCAAGAGCAAGTTTCCCAAGCTCAGATACTTTGGGTCCACTTGGTTGATATTTTCAAGGCCTGTCGTCAGTCCCGTGGTGCGCGACCCGACGTACGCAGCGTCCATCAAAATATTGAACGGCAGTTCCCTCTGGAGATCGAATGTCCACGTATTCATGAAGGCAGGTTTGTTGGAGCTCGAATTAATCCAGGTGACGGTGCCGCCATTGTTGAGCGACGGATCGGTATTAGGCAGCGTAATGTTCGATGCCGGGAATCCCTGATCGAGAAGGAAAGCGGGAGTTATGCCAGAGTCCGTCGAAGCTTTCGCAATAAGTGCGCCGAACCCAGAACCGTATGTAAGTACAGTCGGATTGTTCAAGTCACCGTAGTTAGGAAATAGCCGGAACAGACCATACCCGAGACGAAGCACCGTCTTCGGGTTGGCCTGGTAAGCAAGGCTAAGACGAGGCGAAATCGCTTCATGATACGTGCCAAACAGATTATATCTGCCATTGCGCCCCGGCCCTTTGCCGAAAAAGGTCAGCGCACCTGGTAATCCGCCGGCCCCGGGGTTTGGCCGCGCGAGGTCGATCAAGGCCATGATGCCGTTATCTTCCACCGCATAGATCGGAAGTTCATAGCGCAACCCCAAACCCAGAGTCAGCTTCTTGGTCACCTTCATCGAATCTTGGACATAGAAGGAGAACATGCTGTCGTGGAAATGTTGATCTGGCGGAGCAATGGCGCGCTGGGCGCTGTACACTTGGCCCAGCATGAGACTTGCGAAGTCGTTTCCCCAGCTTTGAAAGTTCGGGTCGTTGGGCTGCGAGGTCGAGAGATTACTGAAAGAGAAGGAGCCGGCTGTATAAGTGTCATCGCCATTGTTTATGGAACGGCGGCGATATCCGAACCCGAATTGCAATGAGTGGCGTCCGCTGACCTTGCTCAGGTCGTCGTTCCACACCCAACTTTTAAAGAGTTCCGGGGTCAGCCCATTTGCCGATGTGTTGCCGAGGTATTGATAGTTCGGAGAGAAATGGAACTCGCTAAAGCCATGAGAGTCCAAGGGAATACCTGGGATTTGGAGGGTCTTGTTTCCCTGCCTGGGGTCAAGCAGGCTTCCTGCCCAGGTGGGGGTTACTCGAGTGAGCCCGAAGACGGCGTGATTTAGGAGCGTCGGACTGATGGTCCATACGTGGTTCAAGCGGATTCCAATTGCATCGGTCGGTGACACCTGAAATGACGGGTTCAACTCGCCAGCGACCGCGCCACTTCTGGTCACCTCGGCGGCGACCTGCCAGAAGGCACCGGATAGATGCTGTTTGCTAGTCAATTGATGGTCGATCTTAGCGCTCCAGTTATCGTCGTCGCTCGGCGTGAACGAACGGTCGACATAGTTGAAAAATGGCGCGTCCGGTATGTCAGGAGGGGGAATCAGCGAGATCACGCGCTTAGCCACGTCGCTGATGCGATTTGCGGGGATAAGGTTGTTGGCAAAGGGAGAACGAACAAAGCCGCCTTGGCCATCGGGTCTGGTCGTTGTCGGATCGAAAATGGGGAACGGCCAATCGGAGAAATCCCCATTGCGTTCCTGCGAGGTGGGTAGGGTAACGTATCCCGGATGGGGCACTCCACCCCGCAAGCGAAAACTTGACCAGGCGACGAAGAAATGTGTCTTGTCCCGGCCATTGTAATGGGGCAGGATTATCGGGCCGCCGACCGTGGCCCCAAATTCATTCTGCCGTATACGGTTCTGATCGCTGTGAAAAAAACCGTTAGCGTCGAATGCATCGTTCCGGACGAACTCGAATAGGTCACCGTGAAACTGGTTGGCACCTGATTTCATCACAAAGTTCATGACACCGTATCCCGCGCCATATTCGGCCGGGTACAGCGTATTCTGCACTTTAAATTCGGAGACTGCCTCGTATGGCGGAGCCATTTCGGCAATGAATCCCGGTGCGCCGATGTTCTGCATGTCCGCGCCGTCCATGAGAACTTCTGCGCTCATGCCCGGTGAGCCGTTGATTGAGGTACTCCATGCGTCGCCTGTAACGCCCGGAGTGAGGTAGATAAAGCTCTGAATCTGCCGGCGGCCGGAGGCAGCGCCGGATGTGGTATTGCCCAGCGAGATGGGAAGGTCAAGTATGCCTTTCTCCGGCATGACCGTACCAATCTCGGCCGAGGTCGTTTCGAGCTCAACGCCTCCGCCCCTAACCGTGATTGACTCCGTGACCGTACCGACCTGCATAGAGAAGTCAACGGTGGAAACAGTCGCGGTGCTGAGATTTACTGGCTCCTGCGTGATCGTCTGAAGACCGGGTCTGGTGACGGTTACTCGGTACTGGCCCGGAGTGAGGCCGGAAGCAAGGTAGGTGCCGTCAGCCGTGGATACGACCGAGCGCATTTCGCCTGACTGCAGATTGGTTATCTTGATCGAGGCTCCGGCAACCACTGCGCCACTTGCATCAGTGACATGGCCCGTAAGACCGCCTAAACTTCCCTGACACCAACTTTCAGCGCGAAACGCCCCGATTAGAGTCACAACAAGCAAAAGGCGCAAACCAAGTCGTCCCGCCGAATGAAGATCCTTCATAGGTCCTTCCCACTATGGGTTTATTCAGAAGCATGGAATCCAAGATCCGCACATCGAGTTGCTCGATATTGCGCACGATTTGCGACTACCAAGCGTCTTTGGCGCTGAAGGGCTTGGGAGTGCCGGGCATTGGTCCAACCCGCACAGATATTCGCTTGTACTATAGCTAAGAGAACATTTCTATAAAGATTGTGCAGGTCGTGGTATGGGGGCGGTAGCAATCCCGAGTAACGAAATTCCGACATAACGAACCAAGGGCCGGATGCGAATGGATTTCAGTTTGAAGCAGCCGACTGCCTACTTTCAAAAAACCGACGTCGATAACCAAGTGGTGTCATGTGGGCGTACCGTCGAAAGATCAGCCCAAAATAGCTTTGATCGCAAAAACCGGTCTCGAAACTGACATCCACGAGGCTCATGCCGGTAGAGGCCAGCAAGTCCTGAGCTTTGCCGATCCGAAAATGGTGCAGGTAACTGATGAAGGACTGCCCCATGACGCGCTTGAAGAGATGCATGAATTGCCATCGGCTCAGTCCCGCAATATCAGCAGCCTCCTCCACAGTGAGGGCAGTCGGGTACCGATTCTCCACTAGCTTTAACACGGCCTCCAGGCGCAGAACAGATGTCCCATCAAGAATGGGTGGCGATATGGCTTGGGCATTCAGAAAATGATTCGCCACAAGCGCGAGGATCATCTTCAGATAACTTTTGATAACAAGTCGCGAACGTTCCGAAGTATGCGGCAATTCTGAGGAGATTCGTTGGATTAATTCGAAAACTTCAACCGAGGTTGCAGTGCTGCCCGCAAGAACGTTAGGGAACGCGCATTCGCCCATCTTAAAGGGCATCAAATATTTGAGTCTTTCGGCCCCGGAAACGCCATCCAGAATCAGTTCCGGCAGAAACAAGAGGACAGCAGCCCTTTTCAGGCTCGATCCTACACTCTTACGGCAACGATGCGAGACACTGTCGCCTACTACGACAATGTCACCCTTTCTGAGCAGACATTGCCCGTTCCGTGACTCATAAACTACTTCACCCGATTCGATATAGATGACCTCCAGATGATCTGGCCGGACAAGGGGGATGTCGTGCTGCCTATTGAGAAGGAAGAAACGCACATCCACCGGGAATGAAGGATTGAAAGGCCAAACGTGGCGGCCCTGATTGGTTATTTGGGGTTCAATGACCCGAAGCGCCGATTCCCATTTGAGCTCACGCAGCATGGGTGGAACACATCTCAAAGCAACGGTAGCTTATGGACTTTGATTCTTATCACGAAGCTTGTCAACGTGTCAACTGGTTACAGATTCTTGCCGGCCGAGCAGTTACCCGCGACTTCGCCTGACGAAAATCAAAAGCAAAAAACCATGGATGGCCGATCGTTCTCCTGGTAGACTAACGATTCATCAGGCCAATGACGTGATAGGTTACACGGCTTCGTGATAGAGCTTTGGGGCGCCCGCGCCTTCTCATAGCCGCTGATCGAGGAGATTTCGTGCCAGATACTGTTTTGATAACCGGCGGTTCGGGCTTTATCGGCAGTCATCTATCCCGCATGCTGATAGATCGCGGTGACAGAGTCGTCAATTTTGATCTGTTTCGGCGCAGCGGTCCGCTCGCTTGGATGATGCGGGAAGTCGAGCGCGACATCATTTACGAAAAGGGCGATGTATCGAACCTGACCCAACTTATTGCCCTGTTTCGAAAACATCGGCCGACCAAAATCGCACACCTGGCGGCGTCAGTCGATATGGAGAGCCTAGAAAGCTATCCGAAACAGGTTTATGACCAAATGGTCGGTGGCACAGTCAATGTGCTGGAAGCCATGCGACTGATGGGAGGCGTCGAGCGGCTGGTGAGTTTTAGTTCCGTTGGCGTATTGCCCACCAAGCAATACGAGCCGATGGATTGCAATCACCCGACGTTAATGGCTACCGAAGGGCCCATGTCCGGTATTTATGGCGCAGGTAAAGCGGCCGGCGAGGCTTTTTGCTGGGCTTACGCCGATCTGTTCAATCTGGACGTCATACAGCTTCGCCCGTCGGCGGCGTACGGATTCTTCACTTCTAACTTCCTGTTTATGAATGACATGTTGGAAGGAGCGCTCCGCGGCGAAGCGGTGCGGTTACCGCACGGACGCCACTTGCCCCGCGATTACACTCATGTGCGTGATATCGCCGGTATCGCGGTTGCTGCATTGAATGTTCCATCGTCGCCGCTGCGTCATCGCGTGTTTTATGCAGCCAGCGGAATGAATCCGCTGGTTACGGGCGGCCAGCTTGCCGATATAGTGCGCGACATAGTGCCCGGCGCTGACGTCGAGATCGGCGAAACGATGACGCCCCTCATGGAGCGCTGCTATGTGAAGTTCCGGGGCGTGCTGGATGTGCGCCCGGTCGAGGAGCAACTAGGCTACCGCATTCAATACCGCGATATCCGCGCTGGCATGAAAGAATATGCGGACCGTTACTGCGAGTATCTCGAGTCTCAAGGTAAAGTGCCCGCGAAGCGGGCCTACTGACGCGACCGTAGGCGCTCAGCGATGAGTCTCTCTCACGACGCTTCAAAGCTCACCATTTCATGAATGGTCACGCGTGGCACGACCGCTTCGACACCCCCGCTCTCTGCGCGCCGCACTGGCAAATCTTGCTCTGCGACGACCGCCCTCGCCTTAGAGACCTTGAGTGGCAGATTGAGTCGTACCGTCACATTCGTGAGTGGGATCGGGTCTTCATAGAAATCGGGGTGCCGAGGTGTACGCCGCACAGCTGAAAAGTTTACGACGTGTACCAGGTAGCGCTCCTTTCGTCCCGCGTCCGGCCGCGCCGCTTGGTGAGTTAATGTGAGTTCCGTGCTCAGCGGCGCATCGCTCTGGATGAGAGGCGCGGGAAGGAGTTCTTTCAGCACCTTCTGAAACGCCATGCGGTAGATCCAGTAACCTTGGTTATAGTAGCTCTGTCCTAGCGGGAAAGCGAACAGGGCCACTCGCCCGCTGTGCGCCACCGCGGCATACGAGGTCGTGTGGTCGAACGGTGTTTGCGCGTGGCTGGTGTAGTGCTGAGGGCTACGTTGGAAGAGCGGTTCACCGAGCAGAGCCAGAGTCGCCGCTGGTGCTTCGGCTCGCCATTGGGACGCGCCCTCGTACAAAGCATATTCATAAGGTGGGATGTCCCCGGTTAAGCCGTCTTGCGGCACGAGGTAAGCAGGTTTGAACGCAGATAGCCCCTCATAATGCAGCCCGTAACGTTCCATCCAGGTGCTGTCTGTTCCGCCGACAAGTCCCCCCTTATGCGTGACGACCACGGCCCCGCCGCCGGAGACAAACGCATTCAGGCGCGAGGCCGTTTGCTGATCGAGTGCCAGTTCATCCGGTAATATGAGCATGGCGTAACGTTCCCAGGCAGCGGTCGCCTCGAGAATGTCGAACTGAACGCGCGACTCGCTCAGCAGTTTCACCCAGCCAAAATTTGTTTCCGTGCATGGGGTCTGAAGCGGGAGTCCACTCGTCAGGAGCGCTGCCTCGGTCACTGGTGTTGCCTGGCCCAAGTAGGGCTCAAGCTTCTCGAAGTGCTTGTACGCTTGCCCGATGACATGGTACACAGCCGGATCCAGCCGGCCGTTAGGGTGCATCTGGTCGCCGATATCGCATCGAACACCATTGGCTACGATCGTGGCGCATTCGGTTTGCAATTGCGACGGCAATTTAAGACCGCCAAAGTCCCCCCAGAAACCCTTGAAGCGGGTGGTCAAGCCATACGTGGGCATCCCAAAGCCGCGCGAATACCGAACCACCGTAGGGAAATAGTAGTAGCCATACCAAACCGTATCCGTGAAGAGTGCTTCGAGGTCGCTAAAGTCCATGAATGCAGTACGATCGGCAAGGCCGTACGAGCCCTCATTCTGAGGGTCGATCAGACACCCGGGGCGCGTTTCCTTTACCACTTGATGTATGCGCTTGAGAAAGGCAGAATGAAGCGCCACCTTGTGATCGTATTGGACGCGCCGGTCAAGCGGGTCCAAACCCCTGGCGCGCAGCTGCCGCAAGCATTCGTGGCAAAAGCACTCCATGGCGGGGCCGCTGCCGTCGATCCATATGCCGTCCAGTTCATAACCGGCGACAAGCTCCTTGATATGCGCCAGCTCCCCTTTCACGAAATCTTCGTTGGCCAGGCACAATGACGATGTAACGCACCCCTTATTCTCGACGGAGCACCCGAAGGTCTCATCGAATTTTGTGAGGCCCGTTGTCCTGTCCCGCCTGAAAACCAGCCATTCCGGGTGCCGTTCGGCAAGTTCGGGATTCCAGGTCGTCATGTAATACGCGAGGACCGTGATCTTTCGCTTGCGCAGTGCCGACACTTGTGCGCCGAGGAGGTCGAAGGATAGACCGGGATGGACAGGTCCGCAAACGCTTGGGTAGTAGCTGTACCCGAACATATCTTTGGCGAAAATACTGGCGCCCGTAACGCGCGCTTGAACCAGCCGGTCTGCGAACTCATCAGCATTGAATCGCTCGCCGATCCGAGCAACGTATTGAGAATTGTGGAACTCGATGTGCACTTTTCTGGCCGGGGGCACCACGGCCGCAGCTGCTAGACGAGGATCGATCCAAAATCTTTTCGCGATCCCGCCAGGGCCAAGATCCGCAAATGGACTCGAGCCATACTCGAGTGCCTCGTCGCGCGAAGAGCTAGGCTTCTTTTTCCCCTTGGCGGTCTCTGCCGTTACTGCCGTTGCCACGGTTCCACTGGCGACACCCGTCGCAAAGCGCCGCAAAAACCATCGCCGATTTGATCCTGCCATTTCAACTCTCCCTTATTACCTGCTTGTGTATCAAAGTATGGGCGCTGTTGTAATAACCTACTGTACGGGCGTACGCCGATTATTATCTATAACGACTGTGCAGAAATTATTGCGTACGGCGTTTGAGTATACGGTTACAGAATTGAGACGGAGAAATCGTCATTCCTCTATCCGTGCTCAATAGAAAAGGGGAATTGGCGTAGCGAAAAAGATGCAAGTCCCTGCTGCCCTCAAAGCGAAGTGGTTCTGGTATTCAATTCTCTCCGTTGTCTGTATGGGCGGATGGACGCTGTTGGGGAAACTCGGCACCACTGAAATTTCGGCTCCAACGATGCAATTTCTATATCCTTTCGGGTGGTTGCCTGTCGCGCTGGCGTGTCTCTGGGTTAGGGGCTTCCGGTTGGAGCGAAGCCTGCGAGGAGCTCTGTATAGCATTTCAATCGGAGTGCTCGGCGGCATCGGAGGCTTGGCATTTTTTGCGGCCTGCCGCACGGGTGGAAACACTTCAGCTATAACAGCCGCGACCGCAATGTACCCGCTGATTACCGTGGTCCTGGCGGTTCTGATCCTGCGCGAGAAACTTACCTGGTTGCATGTCGCAGGCCTGGTCTTTGCAGCAGTAGCCTTCGTGCTCTTCTCTCTATAGCCTATGATTCTTCCAATCTGGTTTGGCCCGGCCGTTGTTGTTCTGATTACATGGGGGATTGCCGGGCTTTTGCAAAAGCTCTCGACTAATCATCTTTCGGCAGAAACGGCGCTTTTGGGGCTGGTTGTAGGATTCTTCCTACTTGACCCGTGGCTGTATCCGAAAGAATCCATCCTGATGTACTCGAGCCGCAGCTTGGTCGTTGCCCTACTAAGTTCGCTTCTGAATGCCCTGGGCGCGTGGGCGCTTTTGGCGGCGATGAAAAACGGAGGCAAGGCCTCGATCGTAGTGCCATTCACGGCTCTTTATCCGCTGGTCACGGTGGCATTCGCTCCGTGGGTCCTCCACGAGGAAATAACGGCCTTGCAGGCCGGAGGTGTTGTGTGCGCTTCGATCGCGGTTGTGCTGTTGTCGACGTGAATCGGACAAGTTGATGTATTGTTTATCGCTGGCGGATCATTGGTGTAAATAGAGGTTAAACCTGATCATGGTCTTTGCGACGGATTTGGATACTCCTGAAGGCCCGGTAGCGCTGGCGGACGAGAGTTGGCTGGTCGTGGAAGGCGGCCCGAAGCGTGGTTGTGTGACGCAGATCGGCCCGGATGGCCTAACAAAGCGAGTTGTTGCTCGAACGGGTGTACCGAATGGATTGGCCGTCGATCGGGCCGGACTCATTTGGGTTGCGGATTGTGGCAAGCCTTCATTGCTCAGCGTGACCCTGGACGGTAAGGTTGACACAATAGCGACGTCATGCGGCGATGAAAAATTCTTGTTTCCAAACGATCTGTGCTTTGGCCCTGATGGTGCCTTGTACCTGACTGACTCCGGTTTTTTGTTAGAGGACCTAGCGCCGGGAGGCGAGCTTCGCGCCGACTATATGAATTTGGATATGGACGGCCGCGTGTACAGGATGGATCGAAAAGACCTGAGTATCCGAAAATTGGACTCCGGCTTGGAGTGTGCCAATGGTATCGCTTTCGATGCGGCCAACAACCTATTCGTTAACGAGACGCGAACCGGGGCGATCTATCGATATCAGTGGCGACACGGCGGCAAAGTCGGCCCGCGCGAGTACTTCGCTAACGTGCTGGATCCTAATGCACCGCCTTGGTGGAAAGGACCTGATGGGATGGCTTTCGATCGCGACGGCAACCTTTATGTTGCCGTTTTCGGCCAGCAGGAAGTCGTTGTGCTGAGGCCGGATGGATCGACATTGAATCGCATAAAAACGCAAGGCAGGATGCCAACGAATGTCACCTTCGGACTCCCGGGTCAAAGAAAGATTTATGTGACAGAGTGCGAATTTGGCCAGCTGGAAGTTTTCGACGTCGGCATCGATGGCCTGAATCTGTGGACTTAGATCCGCGGACTTAAATCTGTGGAGTTCGCATCCGGCGAAGTGACGGTTGAGGTTTGCGCCGAAAAGAAAATCGGGCTAATTCGACCCATGTTTGCTCCCGAGAGATTGCAGTTCGCTTTCTGCCAGGGGACGAATGGTAGAGTCGTTAGACGCAACGGCCCGCTGAAACATTCGAATGGCTTCGACTTCGTTTCCACTTACTCGATAAAGTTTTCCCAGCCTGTAATATTGCGCAGCGTCCGGGACCGGCGCGAGTTTAACTGCTGTCTCAAATTCTTTGATGGCCCCAGCGATATCTCCACGCTTATAACTCACCAAACCTAGGGCCGCATGCGCTGTTGAGTTCTGCTGACCGGAAATCTCATCCCAGTCTGTCAGGGAGATTGTCTTCGGAATTCGAATGGTTGTTGACAGTTCCAGTTCGCGTCGAGCGTAATGCTCGGCGCGAGCCAGCTGTTGCCGGTCATTGCTGGTGCTGGCTATGATGTAGGCGATGTTGGTCAGGAGAAGTAAATTATCCGGTGCGGCTTTGAGCGCCCTTTCGCCTGCAAGAATGGCATTGGAGGAGTCGCCGAGCGATCGGTACGCCTCTAACTTCAATTCCAGGACGTGGGCAAGCAGTTCTGAGCTCGGCCATTGTCGCTCGAAGTTTTCGGCGGCTGGTATGACCTCCTTGGGGACAGACATGGACAAAACTAACAGATATGCATCGTATTCCTCGCGTGATTTGGCCTGCCCAGTGGACGGAGATTGCGGCTGGCCGTTTAGCCCGAAGACCGCGAGTAGCATCCATGTCAGCCGAAGGAAAGTCATTAGCGTGGCGATGATCGCGTGAGCCGGACTGCATATGTGTCGACGCTTGCATTGGGCCACGTTCCTTTACCTTTTCTTGCTCTTCGAATCAATTTCATCTTCCGCAACCTTTGCAGACGATCTGAACGGCCTATTACCGCCTATCAGCGCGGACCACAGCACGATGATAGCCGAGATTCGCCGGGCCTTTCGGTCGATGGATCTTTCGTCCGTGAGCAAAAAGGCCGACGAACTGATCGCCCAGGAGCCAGCCAATTTCGAAGGATATTTTTGGCGAGGCTTTTTGGAGCTGCAGCGGCGCGACTATCCTGATGCCGTTCGTCTTCTACGCAGGGCTCAACGGCTAGATTCCAATTCTTACGTGCTAAGGCTGCTTGCGGTCTCCTATTACTTGCTGGATCAATTTAAGTTATTCACTGAAACCATGCAAGAGGCCATGCGGAAACAGCCTTTTGATTTTGCACCTTATTACTATTTGGGAAGATATTACGCTTCAAGCGACGCCCCGGACTTTCCCCGGGCTGCTGGCTATTTTCAAGAAGCCCTTCGGCGGAAGCCGGATCATTATGCCTCGCACTACTACCTTGGTTACTGCCATGAGACTGAACGAGAATTCAAGGAGGCCGAGCGAGAGTATCGTCAGTCAATGCAATTCGCCTTAACCGCGGGTCACGAGTATGGTTTGCCTTATCAGGGGATGGCCCGCGTGCGCCTTCTGGAAAACAAACCCGCCGATGCACGTCAGTTTGCTGTCCAGGCAGTGCAGTTCGCGGAAAAGGATGCCGCGAGTCATGTTGTTTTCGCTAGAGCCTACGCCGCACTTGGCCAAGCCGATAAAGCACGGCCGGAATGGGAGCGCGCCACTAAGCTAGATCCGACAAACCCGGTGCCATATTATCACCTGTATCGAATTTATTCGGCCGCGGGAAATAGAGAGAGAGCTGACTGGGCGATCACAAGATACAACAGGCTCATGGCTGTCTATGGGAAATAGCGGACTTGCAGCGTACTGGACAGCCTGTCGTTTTCGGAAACTCCAAGCAAGGTGGTGATCGCCGTGAACGTCCAGCCGAACAGTGGACCGTTCCGCATGGTAACGGGTGCCGCTATGGCGTATGGACTGACAAGAGTGGGCCAAACGCCCCGGTCATTGAGATTACGACGCTAGGACTTCGGATAGTGAGGCCAACCAAAGAGGGAGACGATCTGAGAGTCCGAGCAACGTATTTCCTCTTAGCTCTCCGGTTTGAATCAGAGTTCCTTGCGACGCGCTCACTGACGCCAGATACGGAACGGGAAGTCCCCCAGCATTCGGCAATCGCATTACGGGCCATTGGACGAAAAACGGGCATGCCGCTCCTATGATTGTCTGAGCGGATTCACAAGAGCGGAACGCCGACTATAGAGCCAGGTGATGCGACCGACCGTGCCTCGATTGAAAGTTCCACCGTGGAACTTTTCACAGCGGGGTCTCACGCTCGTGCGTCATAACTCCTCTGGAATTTGCAAGATCTCGGCGCGGCGGGGCAGTGCAAGGGGCTAGCCTGGTAAAGCGCGCGCGAAGCGCTGCGACTCATAGCCACTTCTGTTGAATTTGAGAGCGAGGGCAGTGGTAGGCTACGGCAATGTCCGACCCATCCGCATACGTAATGGGGCATGACGACCGGGAAAGACGGCGCCTGGTGCTTCAAGCCTCCATTCTGAATCCGTTCACGGACCATCTACTGCGCCGGGCCGGGATTTCGGCCGGCATGAGAGTTCTCGATATCGGGTGCGGAGTGGGAGACGTGTCGCTGCTGGCAGCACATATTGTAGGGCGGGGCGGCCGCGTAACATCGCTGGATTTCGATGGGCAGGCGCTCAAGACACTCAAGGAGCGGGCGGAGGCAGAGGCGTTGGGCAATATTGAATGCGTCAAAGGCAATGTGCATGATTGGGATTCGGGGCGCAGGTTCGATGCCGTTATTGGAAGGCACATTCTGATTCACTCGAAAAACCCGCTGGACGTGCTCCAGCGAAGCGCTGGCATGCTCCAACCGCGCGGCTTGGCGGCGTTTCATGAGTATGACTTCTCTGTGATGCATCGGGCATGGCCTCCGACTCCTTTGCGTGATCGGACGATGGAGGTGTTCGACCGATTCTTTGAAGTCGCCTGCTTTTCGAACATGGGCTCGCGGCTATGGACGCTACTGGTCGACGCGGGCTTTGAGAATCCGGATTGCCGCGCCGAATATCCGATTGATGGAGGCTCCGACAGTCTCCATTTCGAATGGTTCGTTGAGTCCCTCCGCTCGATTCTGCCGCGCGCGATTGCCTTGGGAATCGTGAGGGAAGGCGAAATTGGCATCGACACATTGGAAGAAAGATTGCGGGCCGAGAATCGAGCAACGAAGAGCTGTGTACCCGCTCCTACGATGATCGGCGCTTTTGCGCGGCTCAAAGGATAGGTATGAACAGCGGCCGTGTCGGCAAAGCGTCGTCATCTAGTATCTAGAAACGGACATGCCGTCACTTTGATAGCCGACGAAGAAGTCACCGGGAACCATAGGCAACTATGCGTTAGCTCGGATTGCGTCCGAGCAGCCGACATCGGGCCGGGTCGAAGGGCGTGGAGTGGTGCGGCGCTGGCAGAGCTGAATAGTGGCAGTCATAAATGGCAATGGTACGATTTGCAACAGGAGATTTGAGGATGATTATAGTCCGCAACTCTTTTATCGCCAAGCCGGGGCAGGCAGGCAAACTAGCGACTCAACTGAAGGAAATGGCCAACGCTGGGAACCTTCGGAATTTCCGCGTTATGACCGACCTCATTGGGGAGTTTAATCACGTAATTATGGAGCACGAGGTCGAATCGGCATCTGAGTTTGAACAGCTGATGGCGAGGTACTCCTCGGACCCGCAGGCTCGCGAAAAGGCGAAGGGGTACACCGAGCTGTGGACCATCGGTCGCCGAGAGTTGTTTCGAGTCGTCTGAACCAAACCTTCTTTGTCGAGCTTTGGAACCGTGCACGGTAGTCCGGGCGGGGCTTCATCCTCCGTCGGCCGTCGTCACACCGGAAGCAATCCTCTCGGGCATATCGAGCGTTAACCGTCCGGTATCTGGAAAAGCCGAGTTCCCGTCCGGGTGCCTGCTCACACAACGCTAGGGCATTGAGAGAAAACGCAGGATCTCGTGCATGACACGCGCACTCTGGTCAGTTTGGAAAAGAAACTGAGCGTGCGCGGAACCATCCAGAACGATCAGTTCTTTCGGTCCTGGAGCTTTTTTGTACTGAGCACGGATGCCCGGAAGCCGTAGGCCGGCATCATTGGCGTCATCGCGCGCAACAATGAACAGCGCCCGTGACTTCAGCTTTTCTCCAGGAAGGTTCGGCGCGGCGCCGAGAAACACGATGCGATCAATCTCACCCCGGGGCCCGACTTGATCGATGCATCACCAGCGGCTGCGCCGCCGAAGCTGCCTCCAACAACCGAGACGGCTTTAGCGCCATGCGTTTTCAAGTAGCGGACCGCGGCGAGAACATCCTTCTCAAAGGGCGCGTTATCGAAATCCGCCTGCCCAGGGCCCCTCGAGCAGCCGAATCCACGGAAATCGATTGCTAGCGCGAGAAATCCTTCAGAGACCAGCGCATTAGCGTGGACCCTCCAGCTCTCCTTGTTGAATCTGCCGCCGTGCGCCAGTACAACCGCACGGGTGCCTTGACCGTAGAGGTCGGCGCAAACTCGCCCGCCATCTTCGGCAGGAAACGAGATGCTCTGCTGTACCGACGCTACTGTTACTACCGCGAGCGCAAGGAGTGCGGTTTGCAGCATACACATTCGAGGATATATAGCGCACTTCTAATGGCGCACTTGGTCCGAAACGCGCTTTGCTGCAGTGGAGCGGGCGTAGGCTTTCGACCAGCCGCACTGGAGGCGGCTGGAATGAGCAAACGAGCCAGGCGGAAACTCGCCGCGTCAAAGTGGCCGAAATCGAAACTCGGACTTCCGGATCTGGACCACAGCAAGGCGGCCGTACTCGACAGCCTGCGTTCGCTGGAGTTCAAACGGGGATATCGACATGCAATCGATGCGTTTATTCAATGGTATTGTTCTGAGCCACGGCTTTCGTTTAACAAAGTGGTGGTTACGCGCTTTCGCATCTTCCTCGAAAACCGGGCCTCACGGCGGCCACGATCAATGGCCGACTTGCGGTCGTCCGCCGGTTTAGCGTATGAAGCTGCGGATGCCGGCTTGCTCAGTCCAGAATTGGCAGCCAGCATTCGGCGAGTGAAAGGTCCCAGGAAGTTGGGCGTGAGGCTCGGCAATTGGCTCACCGCAGACGAAGCACGCCGCTTCTGGCAGAGTCCTGATTCGGACACCGTGAAAGGCAAATGAGACCGGCGATCCTTGCAATCTTGCTTGGCTGCGGGCTCCGACGTCGCGAGTTAGCCGATCTAGGGTTCACGCATCTGCAACGGCGAGAAGAGCATTGGGCCATAGTCGATCTCGTCGGCAAAGGCGGGCACATTCGAACGGTTCCCGTACCGGAATGGGTCAAAGAGACCTTGGATGGAGTGGATCCATGGAGCCGACATACATTCGGGAAAAATATTCCGTTGCGTCTGCAGAGCGGGTAAACGCTGGGGTGATGGCGTGACTGAACGCGTGGTCTGGCACGTGGTCAGGTTGTATGCCGCGAAACTCGGTTTTGCCGGTCTCGCTCCTCACGATCTGAGGCGTTCGTGCGCGAAGCTCTGCCACTCTGCAGGCGGAGAGTTGGAGCAAATTCAGTTCCTGCTCGGACATGTTTCAGTGCAGACTACCGAGCGGTATCTCGGCTGCAAACAGCGAATTGGTGGAGCAGTCCACGATCGCATCGGTATCGAGCCTTAGCGTCCACCTGCCTCCAAGGAACGTGTCGCCGACTACAGGTCAACTTGGGGTTGCTTCCTAGAAGGCGTTTATGACGGGCCGATGTTGTGAATGGGGGAGACCGGCCAACCCCTCTGATCATTCGTCAGAGGATTAGCCTCTCGCTGTTGCCAGATTAGTGCTGAGTTCAAAAGCTAATTCCAATCCATCGGTATAGCGTTCGCGTACCGGTTCGCTTTCGCTCACGATCGCTTCGACAACACGTTTGCGCTCCTGTTCGTCCATCGACCTCCCCGTGGCGCTCATGCCCATAAGAGCCATGGCGTTTCCCCGCAGGAGCCAAGTATTGGCCTCGAAATGCATAATGCGCGATATAGTCCTTGACCTGACTTCGCGCAAGCCGGCATCGCGCAGCACCGCCTCAAGGGGCGCCGCGTCGCCAAAGCTGTGACGCTGATCCGCGATAGGTCCCAGGTGGCGTTCGGCGATACGGCGCAGCTCCCGAAAGAACGGAATTTCATCATCAGAGCGCCACGTGGAGACTGCCAACCTGCCGCCCGGCACCAGTGCGCGACGCATCTGCGCCACTGCCGCGGGTTTGTCAGGAAAGAACTGCAGTCCTTGCTGGCAGACGACGACGTTGAACTGCTCTCCATCTTGTAATGGCAGTGCGACGGCATGGCCTTGCCGCCAGTCGATGTCCGAAGCCATTTTTCGCGCGACGGCGAGCATATCCGGACTGACATCGACGGCGACGATGTATGCCGCTTCCTGCAGCCGCTCCCTCGCGATGCGGGCTACTATCCCAGTTCCGCAAGCGATGTCAAGGAGACGGTCGCCTGAAGCGAGACTGACTTCGTTGAGCGTTAGTTCGGCCCATGGCCGAAACAGCGGGGCAACAAGCCACTGTTCATACATATCAGGGAAGGTCGGCTGATTCATCGCAGAGCTGGGCAGGCCAATAATTCCTCCAGAGGATTTCGGGTCGCTAATATAGCGGAAGTATATTGCATTGAAGAGCTGAGCGTCTAACCCGCTGCCCTCCGCGTTGCGGCAATCAGTCGCCCGGCGTTTTACGTCGCAAACGGCTTCCTTCGCCCGGTCAGGTGACCGCCGCGTCCACTTGGCCGTATCACGCGCAGAGCATAGATGTGAGGGCCCGGGCTGGAATAGATTGCTGCGCAGGGCAGATCAATGTTTGCGTCCATTCGCTGCGAAGTGCGATTACACGCCATTGAGAATCAGTGGCTGGAGGCTGCATCGCCACCTGGGCGGAGCCGAAAGAGGGAATCGCGCTCTGGTAGAACATGCCTGATATAGTTCCGAAAGAGATTGCCATCCTCGTGAATCGGAGAACCTTTCTAGCTACTAGCGCAGGGCTGACAGTATTGAACGCACCGCCGAGTAGCACGATGCGTTTGGATACTACGCAGCCTGTCCTGTCGGGCACCGCCCTTCTCACAGAGACCGAAGATCTGGCGATGCGGATGGTCGACGGCATAAACGAGTATGCACTCCGCATTACTGCGGAATCTGTTAGCAACCGCGCTAGGTTCTGGAACCGAAATTACGGCTCAATTGAAAAATATGAACAGTCGGTTGCCGGGAATCGCGAACACTTGAGGAAGGCTATTGGCGCCGTCGATCCGCGAGTTCCCATCACCGCTCTTGAGCTTGACACAACGACCGCAACATCAGCTTTGATCGCCTCAACGAAACGGTACAAAGTTTATGCGGTCCGTTGGCGAGTTTTTCAAGATGTAGCCGCCGAGGGACTGCTGTTGGAGCCAACAGGGCGAGCCGTGGCGCGTGTTGTGGCTATTCCAGATGCCGATCTGTCGCCCGAAATGCTGGCGGGACTCGAAACGGGGCTAGAACCAAGCGCGCAATTTGCAAGAAGGTTAGCGGAGAACGAGTGTCAGGTTCTCGTCCCTGTTGTTATTAACCGGAACGATACCTGGTGTGGTATTCCGGGAATTCGCATGACCAATCAGTCTCATCGGGAATGGATCTACCGCATGGCATTTGAAGCTGGGCGGCACATTATTGGTTACGAAGTGCAGAAAGTGCTGAGCGCGGTGGACTGGTTCGCGTATAAGAATAGAGCCTCTCCTGTTCCGATTGCAGTCATGGGATATGGAGAGGGCGGCCTCTTGGCTTTTTACAGTGCCGCTATCGATGTGCGAATTCAGAGTGCTGTAGTCAGCGGATACTTCGACTCACGGCAGGGTTTGTGGAAGGAGCCAATTTACCGCGACTTATGGGGATTTCTTTCGGAGTTCGGCGATGCGGAAGTGGCCAGCCTGATCGCGCCGCGTGCGTTAGTTATCGAAGCCTGCCGTGCACCAGAAATCGATGGACCGCCTCCAGCAACCTCCGAACGCAAAGGCGCAGCGCCCAACGGCCGACTCACCACCCCGGCGCTTGCTTCCGTGCGTGCAGAAGCGGAGCGGGCGCGAGCGTTTTACAAGGCGCTCAAGGCAGACGAGCAACTTCAGCTTGTCGTAAGCCGCGACGGCAACGGATCACCCGGCTCGGAAGAAGCTCTCAAAGCTCTATTTGGCACCTGCAAGATACGAGCTGGCCTGGTAGGACCTGAGTTGGCGTCGGGTAGTTTGCGAAATGATCTCAACGCCTCCGAACGAATGCACCGCCAGGTGAATGAATTGGTGACGCACACGCAGGTCATTCTGCGAGAGTCGCCAAAACGAAGATCAGAATTCTGGTCGCAGGCGGACGCATCCTCGCCCGGCCGATGGAAGCAGAGCACAGCGTTCTACCGGGATTACATTTGGAAAGAAGTTATCGGCCAGTTGCCGTCGCCAAGCACGGCAGCTAATCCGCGTACCCGCCTTATATACAATGAGCCTAAATTTTGCGGATATGAGGTTGTTCTCGACGTCTGGCCAGGTGTATTCGCTTACGGCATTTTACTTGTACCGAAGAACAGAAAGCCCGGCGAGCGCAGTCCGGTCGTGGTTTGTCAGCACGGCCTTGAAGGAAGGCCTCAGGAGATCACAGATCCTGAGATTGACTCGCATTATTATCATCACTTCGGCGCCAGCCTAGCCGATGAGGGCTTCGTAATCTACGCGCCGCAGAATCCTTATATAGGGCAAGACGGGTTCAGAATCATTCAGCGGAAAGGCCATCCTGTCAAGCTTTCGCTGTTCTCGTTTATTCTCGGCCAGCACCAGCGGACGCTTGAATGGTTAACCAGTTTGCCGTTTGTTGATCCTGAGCGGATCGGTTTCTACGGTCTTTCGTATGGTGGCAAAACGGCTGTTCGCGTGCCCCCTCTGCTGGATGGCTATGCGCTATCCATCTGCTCAGGAGATTTCAACGAATGGGTTTGGAAGACCACCAGCGTTGACTCATCATACAGCTATATGCTGACCCAGGAATACGACATGCTCGAATTCAATTTTGCGAATGTCGTGAACTACTCTGACCTTGCTGATTTGATGGCGCCCCGGCCCTTTATGGTCGAGCGCGGGCATATGGACCCGGTTGCGCCCGATGAATGGGTAGCTTTCGAATACGCAAAGGTGCGCCGGTTTTACGAAGTCAAGATGAACATGCCCGATGCTGCTGCTATTGAGTTTTTCACGGGCCCTCACACCATCCACGGTAAGGGGACGTTCGAATTCCTGAGGCATCATTTGCGGTGGGAAACTAAGTCCGATCGAACCCTTCCATCTGGAATGCCCAGGCGAACTGGCAGGGGCGTTTCGCCGGATCCTGGAGGAAGGAAGGCAGGTTGATAACCAGTCCACCGGTTCCATCTTCGCGCCACTCAAGCGGCTGGGAAAGGCCTAGCATGCGAATCTGCGATCCGTTTTGGGGACGAACGCTGCTGATTGCCAGCTTTTGCCCCGGCCAATTCAACGCAAACGCATAGATGAAGCGATTATCTTTGCTGCGGCTGAAACGAATGTTGTCGCCCTCACGCCAGAGCGCACCCGTACGCGGCCGTGTTCCATAGATTGCGGCGGCGTTCAATTTTAGCCACTGGCCTGCTTCTTTCAGTTGAGACGCGGCTTCCGGATGGAACCTGCCCCGGCCATCCGGCCCGACGCCGATCTGAAAATTTCCGCCCTTGGCCACAGTGTCAACGACGTTTTTTACTATCCAGGCAGCGCCTTTGTAATTCTCCGCATGCGGATCATACGAGAAAGACGAGCCGAGCGGATAGATGACCATCCAAGGAATATCGGTATTCTCTTTATTGCCTGGAACGAAGCCTTCCGGCGTGTAATAATCGCCGTAATTGCCGATTCCACGCGCACGCAACATAACGTCGGGCTGTATTTTTCGTAGGTCGATGATCGTCTGTCGAAACTGAGTCCAAACTGCCGGACCCAGCCACATGTCGAGCGAAAGCATGTCGATGCGACCGTAATTGGAAAGGAGCTCGCTGAGCTGGGTACGATGACGCGCCATCATGCGCCGCACCTCGGCTGGAGTGGGATCAGGCGTCATGCTTCGGATCTCGCCCTTGCGTCCGTTCTGCTCTGATGGAATGCCCGTGAGGCGCTGTTCAGAAGGGACCTGTAGCGGGTGATAGCAGTATGGCCGGAAATCGGCGTCGTACCAATCCGGATGCGAGAAGTACAAAGCGATTTTCAGATTGCGGCGATGGGCGGCGGCGCAAAGTTCTTTCACGACATCACGGCGAAACGATGTCTCCATGATGCTGTAAGCGAGATCGCAAGCTTCTAATTTCGGTCCGCCAGCCGCTTGCCAATTCGCGCGCGAATACACACGCGTTTTGGTGTCAAACATCGAAAATCCTTCGTGATGCTTTGTAGTGAAAGCGAACATTTTGCAGCCCGCCTCCAAGAATAGATTCGTCCATTCATCCGCATCGAAACCGGTAGGATTCCATAATCGATAGAGCTCGTTGTATCTCGCGCGTTCGTCGAAAGACATGGACAGATACGGCCAGGACTCATTCGCTTGTCCCGTAATCGAGTAGATACCCCAATGCACGCGTACCCCGACTTTCATGTCTCGAAATGCTTCATAGGCTTGCGGCGAGGCCCAATGATATTCGGACACGGGAACATCCTCGACGTAAGACTTTACCCGCCTGTAATGACTGTCCGTTTCGGGCAAGCGGTGCGGTGTAGCCGTGTCTGGCTCAAGAAGGCTCGCGGCCGAAAGGCCAGCTAATGTTGATTTCAGAAAATGGCGCCGGTGCATGGCTGAGTCAGCACTCCAATACTGCTATAGCAGAGAGGATAGGGCCTTTTATCGCAGTGCGCACGGAAAGCACATGTTCGCGAAACTGGTGTTGATTAATTGCCGGTAACCCGGGTGTGTCGAGCACGAGCGGAAAACCAGCCGCGTTATTGTGTCCGGATAGTTGAGCGTACGGACAGTGAAGCATGGTTTTGGGTCATTTCCGATTTCGGAATGCCGCCGACACCGAACAGCCAGCAGTCGCATCTAGATAATCGCCATATGAAAAAACGCAAACTCGGCCGAAGCGGTCTCGAAGTTTCCGCACTTGGATTTGGTTGCATGAGCATCGGGATTGCTGACGTGTACACCAGCAGTGTGCAAAGTGAAAACGATGCCATTGGACTTGTCCATCGTGCTCTGGATTTGGGCGTCAACTTTCTCGATACGGCTAATATCTACGGCGATTCCGAGATCAAGGTCGGCAAAGCCCTCCGGGGCCGGCGCGAGGGAATCATTCTGGCGACGAAATTCGGCATCGTACCCGGTTCGTCTTACCAGAACAGGGCTGTCGATGGCAGTCCCGAAAATGCGCGCCGCTGCTGCGATTTGTCGCTGCAACGGCTGGGAGTTAATGTGATCGACCTGTACTACCTGCATCGAGTGGATCCTCGCGTGAAGATTGAGGAGACAGTTGGCGCTATGGCTGACTTGGTACGAGCTGGCAAAGTGCGGTATATAGGTCTTTCTGAAATTGCCCCTGCGACTGTGCGTCGCGCGCAAGAAGTACATCCCATCACGGCTGTACAGACGGAATACTCGTTGTTCACGCGCGATCCCGAAGACGAACTGCTTCCCGTGCTGCGCGAGCTTGGAACCTCGCTCGTTGCCTACAGCCCTCTGGGCCGCGGTTTCCTTGGTGCGCGTTTTCGAAGCATCGATGAACTCGCTCCGAATGATTGGCGCAGAGGCAATCCCCGTTTCCAGGGAGAGCAGTTCCAACGCAACCTTGCCATCGCGGACACAATCGCTGAAATCGCGCGCGAGAAGGGAGTAACGCCTGCGCAACTCGCCTTGGCCTGGGTGCTCACGCAAGGAGAAGAGATCGTTCCGATTCCCGGTACGAGCAACGTGCGGCGTCTTGAGGAAAACGTTCACTCACTTGAAGTGATCTTGACAAGGGAGACCTCGACCGGCTTGAGCGGGCAGCACCGAAGGGCGCCGTCGTCGGCGACCGGTATGAGCCCGGAATGATGCAGCTTGTCAATGGGTAAGAAACGTACAAGTTCCCGGGGCTGCATTTGTAGACTTGAAGCCCGACGTTCGCAGCAGGCAGCTTCGAACAGGTCGCGTGGCCGCTAGACCCAACGTTTCAGCCACTCCCAGGCTTGAGCCTGCATTCTTTCATTGAACTCGTGGGGGACGTCGAAAAATTTGCAAGATTGCCTGTCGGGATTACCTACCTTCTGATAGCACTGGCCAATTTTCGCGAATGCAGATTGAATGCCCGCGCTCGAAAAAAGGCTGTCAAGCGAACCCATTTGGACCATCAGAGCGCGCGGAGCGATCAGAGCCGCTAAGTCCGGCAGATCAAAGTATCGATACATTCCTGGTATGACGAAGGTCAATCCCATACTGTGGATCACATGGCGCTTAATTTGTGAGGCAAATGCAGTCATCCAACCAACGTCTACAGCAGCTTTGATGCGTGAATCAAGCGCGGCGAGCATGAAACTGCGATAGCCGCCGACAGACAGACCGACACAAGCTATACGATTTCGATCGACTTCGGGGCGCGAAGCAAGATAATCCAGGGTTCGGAGATCGTCCCAAAGCATGATGCCCGGCCATGTCACACCGGCCGTAAGCAGGCTGCGTGCGACGAACTCTTCGTTCTGCGACGAACGCGCGTTGAACTCGGCAATCTGCTGCGCAGTCATAGTGAACGGGCGCTCACGCCACACGATGGGGTCGTCCGGTAGCAAATAACGGCGTTCTCCCCAATAGAACATGTCAATTGCGATGACTGCGTATCCTCGTTGCACTAACTCGTTCGCAATGCTGCGACCGGAATAATATTGCTGCTTGAATTTCGTGAGGACTGGGTGCTCGTTTTCGGTGCTGATCACTTTCTCACGACCCCACATGTAGAAACCACCATGATCATGGAGAACCACAATTCCCGGAAAGGGCGGCCGCCTGTCAGCCGGGAGCAAAAAATGGGCTGGCACCGGCAACTGCTGAGCGTTGCGAAAAGTCAGATGCTCTTCAATAAACCCTTCACGTTTCTTCTTGGCGAGTACTTGCACTTCGGGCGGAGCGCTGGCCGGCCGGTAGTGCAGAAGATTGAAGAGCTTCTCTCTCGCCCGCTGTTGCCATCGTCTATGGTCTTGAAATTCGGGGCGTAAGAATGATAGCTCCAGCGGCGAAGCATCGGCCAGCGCCTGAATGGCCGGATACAGATTTCCCAATTGCGATCCGGATTGAGCGCGAGCGAAGACCGGTAAACTACCGAGTGCGGCCAAACCCAGGTCACG
>DATBHS010000247.1:0-17992 GCA_036557345.1 Bryobacteraceae bacterium | reverse complement strand
GGACCTCCCGTAAGCTAAACAAGAGGGCCGCCTCCCAATGTTTTGTTCATTGCCAAAAACATTGTATTGGGAAAAGCAGCCCTCTCAAAACATTCTCTTCTGGTCCTGTTTTACCCTTCTGGCCTTTTTGCAAGTCCCTCTTTAGTCCGCTATTTATTCGGTGCGGCTTCGCTGCTCTGCGGGTCGTATGACGTAGTCCGGTCAAGAATTTTTTAATTCGGGTGCGCGCCGCAGGGCGTTGCTGCAACTGAATCTCCGCTACTCCCAGAAATGCGAACGCTTCGGCCGAATCCGGATCTTGCTGCGTTGCTCGAAGCAGCTCGCGACGCGCCTCTTGGTATTTCCTCCTGAATCAAACCAGCCGCCTTGTCATGTGAACCTTCTATTGGGCTCTCGATCGAGCCTTGCTGGGCCGCTAATACGTATGAAAACAGAACCGAGAACCAGAGGCACCAGCGGGCCAAGCCCATACCTAGACGCTTGGTACTTCGAAAATCTGTGCTCATGGCGAAGCGCTGACCGGCATGCCCATGTTCGTTGGATAAGTCATCTCCGCGTTACGATTGGCCGGCTCTATTTCATACGTATTACGAACACAAAATCTGATATCTTCAGTCTTGCGTCTGGAACGTATGATCGGCAGGAATTCATCCGCAGTTGCTCTTATTGCCTTGTTATTCGCCGCTACCCTGGTTGTCCGGCCAGGACCGGCGCAGAAGTCATCCACGTTAACCGCCTCCGGTGCGGTAGATTTTGTACGCGATATACAACCCATTTTTCAGAAATCGTGCCTTATGTGCCATGGCCCCCAGACGCAAATGGCGGGTCTTAGAGTGGACGCGAAGCAATCCGTTCTGACAAGGGTTGTCGTTCCAGGGAAATCGGCCGAGAGCCGCTTGTACCGGCGCGTCGCTGGAATTGGCGATGTGGCGAGAATGCCAATGGGAGGCCGGCTCTCAGACGATCAAATCGCAATGATCAAAACGTGGATCGATGAGGGTGCCCAATGGCCGGATAATGTCGGGGCGCAAGTTAAAGCCAGCAAGACGCATTGGGCCTTTATCCCGCCCAAGCGGCCGGAAATTCCGCGCGTGCACAATTCAGCCTGGTTGAAAAACGCGATCGACGCGTTTATTCTGGCCAAGCTCGAGAGCGAACACCTCTCGCCTTCTCCGGAGGCAGATCGTGTGACCTTGCTCCGCAGGGCCAGTTTAGATGTTACAGGCCTTCCGCCAACTCCTGCGGAAGTTGACGCATTCGTCAATGATAAGAGCCAGGACGCGTATGAGAAGCAAGTGGATCGTCTACTTATGTCACCTCATTATGGCGAGCGATGGGCACGTTATTGGCTGGATGCGGCGCAATACGCCGATTCAAATGGCTACGAGAAGGATCGCCCTCGTGAAGTCTGGTTTTATCGCGATTGGGTAATACGAGCTTTCAATCGCAATCTGCCATACAACGCTTTTGTGATCGACCAAATTGCCGGAGATCTTATACCCGGTCACGCCGATATAGTTGCTACCGGCTTTCTGCGCAACACTTTGATCAACGAGGAAGGAGGTGTCGATCCGGAGCAATTCCGCATGGAAGCCAATTTCGATCGGATGCGCATTATCGGATCGGCCGTGCTGGGTTTGACCGTGCAATGCGCGCAGTGCCACGATCACAAGTTTGATCCTCTCAAGCAGGAGGAGTACTACCGGATGATGGCTTTTATTAATCAGACGCATGAAGCCAACATCGCGGTGTACACCCCCGATGAGGAGGCGAAGCGGACCGAAATTGTGCGGCGCACGAGAGAGATCGAAGGCACACTGAAGCGGCACAATCCGGATTGGCTAGAACGGATGAATCGTTGGGAAGAGTCAGCGAAGAGCAGTCAGCCGACCTGGAAGATCCTGCGCCCGACAGTCGATGATATCTCGACCGGAGGGGAGCGATATCTGCCAATGAAGGACAGCTCATTTCTAGAGCTTGGATATGCACCGACTCACCACAAGGCCAAAATGACCGTGAAGACCGACGAAAGGAGGATTACCGCGTTTCGGCTCGAATTACTGACCGACCCGGAATTGCCCCGTTTCGGGCCTGGCCGGTCCGCGACAGGAGCATGCGCACTCTCAGAGTTTGAGGTGGAAGCTGCTCCCGCTGACGCGCCAGCCAAAGTAACTAAGGTAAAGTTCATCCGGGCAACCGCCGATCTGAACTTACCGTCAACGCCTCTTCGGGTTGCCGATCCAGACAAGTCGAAAAAGCAGCTTCTATCCGGTCCGATCGGTTTCACAATCGACGGAAAAGATGAAACGGCATGGAGCACCGACGCGGGTCCCGGATTGCGAAATCAGCCCCGGACAGCGGTTTTTATACCAGGTGTACCCATCGATAATCCGGGTGGAACGATCCTGACCTTCTATCTTGCGCAGGATCATGCGGGCGAGGACAGCGACAAAGACGATAACAACAATATCGGCCGGATGCGGCTGTCACTAACGACCGATGCAGACGCAACGGCTGATCCATTACCCGCCACTGTACGCGAGATCGCTTCAATCCCAGCGGCGGAACGGACTTCCGAGCAGACAGCAACGATTTTCAGTTACTGGCGAACAGTTGTGCCTGAATGGCGCAAAGCGAATGAACAGATCGCCGCCCTCTGGAAAAATTATCCGGAAGGAGCTTCGCAGCTTGTGTTTACGGCTAGAGAGAGCCCCAGGGAAACACATGTCCTGACGCGCGGCGATTTTCTCAAACCGGCCAAATTGGTCATGCCAGGAACGCCAGCATATCTGAATCCGCTGCCAGCCGATGCTGCGCCGGATCGGCTCACGTTCGCCAAGTGGCTAGTGGACAGACAGTCCCCGACAACGGCTCGAGCGCTGATGAATCGCTTTTGGCAGGCGTATTTCGGGATAGGAATCGTGAGTACCAGCGAAGACCTGGGCACCCAAGCGGAGAGTCCTTCTCATCCGGAGCTACTTGATTGG
The DNA here is from genome assembly GCA_036557345.1 of Bryobacteraceae bacterium. Taxonomy (GTDB): domain Bacteria; phylum Acidobacteriota; class Terriglobia; order Bryobacterales; family Bryobacteraceae; genus Bog-105. The sequence continues at coordinate 15,005 of DATBHS010000247.1, read as the reverse complement.
CTTGCGGTCGAGTTCATGGAACGCGGCTGGGATATGAAAGCAATGCATCGGCTCATCCTGACGTCAGCCGCTTACCGTCAATCCTCGAACGTTACTCCGGAGTTGTATGAAAAGGATCCTTACAATCGTCTGATTGCCCGGGGACCCAGGCTTCGCGTTGACGCCGAAGTGGTGCGGGACATTGCCCTGAAAGCAAGCGGCCTCTTGCAAGACAAGATCGGAGGCCCGGCTGTATTCCCCCCTGCTCCAGCGTTTCTTTTCCTTCCGCCTGCCAGTTATGGCCCCAAGACTTGGGTGGAATCGGCTGCCCCGGATCGGTATCGCCGTGCTCTCTATACGTTTCGCTATCGCTCGGTGCCGTATCCTATGCTCGATACGTTTGACACACCGAATGGGGACAGTACGTGTGTCCGGCGCACAAGGTCCGATACACCCCTGCAGGCGCTGACTACTCTTAATGAGCCACTTTTCATGGAGACGGCCCGGGCACTGGCTCTGAAGACTCTCTCGGAGGCAGACAAGACCGACAGTGCCCGCATCACATACGCCTTTCGCCGATGTGTTGCCCGCAAACCGAACGAGCAGGAAATCTTGGAATTGATGGGCTTACTGAAGAAAGAGAGGCAGCACTACGGCAGCGGCAAACTGAATCCATGGGAGCTTCTGGCGGATGATCCCGTTCACCGGCCAACGCTGCCACCGAATGTGAGCCCAGCGGACGCCGCCGCCTGGACGCTGCTTTCGCGCGTCCTCCTGAATTTAGACGAAACGATCACGAAGGAATAGAGATGAACTGCCAGGACTTCTTTTATCGCAACGAAGACCCGCAAAAACGAACGCGACGCTGGTTCTTCGAGGAGTGCCGTGTCGGATTGGGTGGCATGGCGCTGGCGAGCCTTCTCGCTGAGTCCGGGTTCGCGGCGCCTGCGGCCGCCGATCCGCTCGCGCCAAAGCAGCCCCCCTTAAAAGCGAAAGCGAAGAATATCATTTTCCTCTTCATGGCCGGCGCGCCAAGCCACTTGGAGATGTTCGACTACAAACCACAGCTCGCGAAATTCAACGGTACGCTGCCACCGCCGGAGCTATTAAAGGGGTACCGAGCTGCCTTTATTAACCCGAACTCCACGCTGCTTGGCCCCAAGTTTAAGTTTGAGAAGTATGGCAAGAGCGGCACCGAGTTATCCGAATTACTTCCCCACCTGACTAAGGTCGTAGATGACATCGCCATTGTGAAATCCATGGTGACCGACGCGTTTAATCACGCGCCCGGGCAGCTATTGATGAACACGGGCACACAGCAATTTGGAAGGCCGAGCATGGGGGCGTGGCTCACTTATGGCTTAGGTAGCGAATCGAAAGATCTGCCTGCGTTTGTCGTTTTCAGTTCCGGCAAAAAGGGGCCGAGCGGCGGTAATTCCTGCTGGGGCAGCGGTTTTCTACCTACTGTTTACCAGGGTGTTCAGTTCCGCGGTAGCGGCGATCCGGTTCTGTATCTTTCGAATCCGCGGGGCGTCGATATCGAAGTTCAGCGCGATTCCCTTGATACGATTCGCACGCTGAATCAGGAGCGGCTGAGTATATCCGGCGACCCGGAGATCGCCACGCGTATCAATTCGTTCGAGATGGCGTATCGTATGCAATCGAGCGCTCCGGAGTTGATGGATCTCTCAAAAGAGCCGAAACACATTCTGGAGATGTATGGCGCCGAGCCGGGTAAGCCGTCTTTCGCCAACGACTGTTTGTTAGCCCGACGGCTGGTCGAACGCGGCGTCCGGTTTGTACAGCTCTATCACGAGGCATGGGACCAGCACTCCAACCTTGTTCACGATATTAAGGAAAACTGCCTCGCGACCGACCAGGCGTCGGCTGCGCTGATACAGGATTTGAAACAGCGTGGCATGTTGGACAGCACGCTCGTTATTTGGGGCGGCGAGTTTGGCCGCACACCTATGGTGCAAGGCGGGAATGATGGTCGCGACCATCATCCAAACGCCTTTACAATGTGGTTGGCAGGCGGCGGTATTAAGCCCGGTATCACGATCGGTGAAAGCGACGAACTCGGATTTAACGTGGTAACGGACAAAGTTCACGTGCACGATTTGCACGCCACAATCCTCAACCGCCTTGGCTTCGACCACACTACGTTTACCTATCGCTTCCAAGGTAGAAACTTCCGACTAACCGACGTCGCCGGCAATATCGTTGATAAGATTTGCGTCTGAACAAGGGATTCCAGCAAGACTCCTCCATTGGATTCCAGTGTCCCTGCTCGCATTCGCAACATCAACAGGCAGCGCCGGTTCGACTCCGTTGCGAATCGCTCCACAATCCGCTTGGAATTGACGTTATCATTAACTCACGCACAAATCTTCGGCGTTGAGTGCTGCGGAGATATCGGGGCAGAGAAGTTGCGCCTGATCTCGTCGAAGGGAAGTGTTGCAGCATTGCTGATGAGGACGGCCTGCTCCGGAGAGGTCTTCTGAGGTGGTTAGTGGAAACCGAGGAGAGCGCCAAACACCCAAGCTTGTCCATATAAATTCGTCTCGGTGATCCCGAGCACCTGCCCTTTCTGAATCATTTGTACTGCCTCGATTCCGGCGGTGAGCACGCGTGCGGTCGCCGTCTTTCGCGGACTCTGCATGGCGCGCAAGCGGCGTTTGGTATGACGGTAGTCAGATTCGACACGATTATTGGCGTACCGTCGGGTTCGCTGTCGGCAGCTGTGACGGAGGTGACCTTGTTGCTACAGTTCTCGAATGGCAGCAGGATAACTGCGTAGTCGATCTCGAGCGAAGACGTTTGGAGACCGATTGTCGGGATTAGGCATGGCCTGCTTCAGAACCCATTTGGCGGCTTCCCGGCCAGCTCCGCCATCAGTTCTTCCACGTCTCTGAGGCTAAGAGCAAAACGCAAATACCACCGAACACAGGTCACGATAATCTCGGCTGCGAACTAGCGCTTATGGAATAGACCCGGCCAATCGTTCATTTCGCCACCCTACCAGAGCGTCACACCGATACTGCAACACTTCCTTCCTGTTTGAGAACGACTGTGGTGATCCTGCTCTACGCCGACCGTAGACGAGCACGCGCTTGCCCCGCATGTCGGTTGTTATTTCGTGGCAACTCCGTTTTGAAATTTCCGAGAACGACAGTTGCCCTATCCAAGGTTTATGCGCGCTATAACAAAATCAGCTTCATAACAACGAGGAGGTTCTTTGGACAACCGCGCCACTCTATTTGGTATTCCAGGGTTCTTGGTGGTGATCGCTGGCTGTTCGCTCGGGTGTCCCAAAACTTCAAGAGCTTTCGATGAACTTACCACTGCGGCGGCCTATTCCTATGACGGCGAAGTGGGCAACTCGTCCTTCCACACCAAGACCAACCCCGACTTTATACATCAGACCTCGTTTGACCTAAAAATCGAGAAGCGGCTAGGCTTTTCGCCGCAGACCGGAATGTTGGCCGTTTCATCGCAGAGTGCGCAGGCGGATAACGCGGACCTCCATCGTCATGCCTTGAAACTGTTTTCCAACGGCGATGTGAATGGAGCAGTCCATGATCTCGAAGAATGTGTGAGGCTTGATCCGGCCAATGCGGAAGCCTGGAATGACTTGGGCGTTATCCTTCGCAAGCAGGGCGATCTGGACCGTGCGATTGCGAGTTTCGAACACGCTGTTGCTGCTCGACCCTCCTACTCAACAGCGCTCTACAATTTGGCGCTCGCATACGAGGCCCACAACGAGTTAGGACGGGCGGCAGCGCGCCTGCAACAAGTGGTGAGTCTGACTCCCGCCATGCCGCAAGGCCATGGCGTGCTCGGACGGGTGCTCTTGAAGCAAGGAAAGCCGCGGGAAGCGTCCGGGGAGCTGCGAAAGGCGCTGGAGCTAAATCCCGAGCTGCCGGGAGCGCAGCTCCTGCTCGGCACCGCACTACGCGAGCAAGGTTTCGTTACCGAAGGAATACGTGAACTGCGAAAAGCTGCCGTACAGGAGCCTGGTTCGGTTGAGGCGCAATTCCAGTTGGGATTGGCCCTGAATGCCTCGGGTGCTAGGCCGGAAGCGCTGGGTTGCTTTGAAAAAGCGATCGAACTAGATCCCAATTTCACCGCTGCACGAGTGAACCTGGCACAGTTGTTCGAGGTAGATGGTCGGGACACGGCAGCGCTCGACCAATATCGTGAAGCCTTACGCCGTAGACCGCGAGATGAGTCAGTCGAGCTTCGGTTGGCGCGCCTGCTGATGAAGACAGGTGCGCTCGTGGAAGCCAGGAGAGTTCTTTCGCATGCATTAACAGAACACCCCGACAACGCTGCTCTGCACTTCGAATCCGCCAAACTCAGCGAAAAAGAGAACGAACCGGAGGCTGCGGAAAAGGAGTTCCGCCGAGCGATTGCCTTGCAGCCCCAATCAGCAGAATTTCGGGTGGAAGAGAGCCATGTCCTGCGTACGCTCGGCAGGACGGCAGATCAGAAAGCAACTCTCGAAACTGCCTTGAAGCTCGATCCCGATTCCGTCGAAGCGCACTATGCTTGGGCTGCGTTACTAAAGGAGGAAGGCGATGGGGAAGCGGCAAAAGCGGAATATATAAAGGTGCGACAATTGCTTCAGCACGCCGCCAACCGCGACGTCGCACTCGGTGCCCTTCGGGCGGGAGTCCTTCTGGCTCAACAAGGTGATAACCCCGGAGCCATAGAACAATTCCGCAAAGCTCTATCGATCAATCCCAAGCTCGGAGAAGCCCAGTTCGATCTAGCCGGCGCTCTCCTGGCAAGCGGGAATGTTGACGGTGCGCTCCGAAGCTTTGAGGCAGCCATCCGCATTGCGCCTCAATGGGCCGAAGCACATTATCAAATGGGCCAGGCGCTAGTTGCTGCTAACCGGCGACAAGAAGCAAAGAACGAGTTTCAGGCCGCTTTGCAAGCGGATCCCGAGCACGTGGGTGCCCGTGAAGCTCTCGCTAAAATAGGAAGCCAATGAGCGAAGTATCTTGCCGCACATCGACGTATATGTCCTGGTATCCGGGAACTACTCTCATTCTTTTACGCCTCCGTTTCGTATGAGATCATCGCCCCGGCGATGAGCGCTGCTGCTATACCGACCCACTGAACCGGCGTCAAACGCTCCCCCAGAAAACTGAATGCCAGAATGATGGTCAACAGCGGATTCAACGCGGTCAGCGGGATTGCGATAGATGCTTTAGCTCCTGCTTCCAACGACGCGAACAGATACCATGCGCCCAAACCATTGGTAAACCCTCCGAGCACGCCGATCAGTAACGTCATGCGGCCCAACCCGCTCACTCCTGTGCGAGCCAGAAGTATAGGGACGAGCAGAATGTAACCCACGGTCAACCACACTACCAACGTATGCGCGGAAACTCGGTTAGTGCCAAGTTTTTGAAAGAGACCAACCACACCCCAAAAGACGATTACTACACACGAATAGAGAATCCATGACGGCATCTGCTATACCGAAAGCACTGCGATCGAGATCAACCCGACTATTACTCCGGCGACCTGAATTTTGTTCATCCGTTCCTTCAGAATTCCAACGGCCAGCAAAACCGTAAGCAGTGGAAACAGAGACGTCACTGGCCCGACTAGTGATGCTTTGCCGGCTTGCATTGCTGCAAAGTATCCGATTCCGCCAAGACCGGCAAGCACACCGATCAGCACGCCGTACGCTGCTCCGACGCGATCCCGGTCGATCTTACGGCGCAATAGTGCCGCGGCTACGAGCGGCAGCATTCCAATTGTGAACAGGATCTGCATCTGTATCGGAGATGCTTTAGTTGACCCTATCTTCGAAAGAAACCCGAACACACCCCACCAGAAGATACAAAGCAACGCATACCTCAACCACTTTGGCATCACTAATGTTCCGTATCTCGCTCACGGGCTCCGACACTTGCCGCTCCCATGAGGTCCATGTTGGCTTTGAAAGCCATGTATCCGCTGTCGATCGGGAACACTCCTCCGGTCACAACCGCGGATTCGTCACTTGCCAGGTACACAATGAACGGCGCAATCTGTTCGGGCGTAGCGACGGGCAGGAGATGAAACGCGTTCATGATAGCTTGTGCCTCCGGCCGTTTGATCCAGTCCAGTTGTGGCTCGGTCAGTACAAAACCTGGGCATACTGCATTCACCCGTACGCCGTCCTTGGCAAGCCCGGCTGCCAGTGATCGCGTTACTGCCACAATACCGCCCTTAGCTGCTGTGTAAGAGTCCAAGCCGGCACAGCCGATCAGAGCGTCGACGGTTGCCGTCAAGATGATCGATCCGGTTTTCTGCGCCACCATATGAGGCCCGATGTATCTGCAGCAGCGATATGTCCCTGTAAGGATCAGGTCAATCATACGCGCCCAGGTCTCTTCCGGTAATTCTGTAAGCCTGCGGTCCTGTTCATTTACGAAACGGACGTCGACGGCATTGTGATAAAGAATATCGATCCTGCCGAATTGTTTGAGCGTAGCCTCTGCCAGATCTTGTACACTCTTCGAGCTGCACACGTCCAGTGGCACAAAAACAGCGGTATCGCCCGACTTCGTGATCGATCGGGATATGCGCTCACCAGAATCCGCATTGATATCGGCCACGATGACTTTAGCGCCTTCCGCCGCTAAGAGTACCGCCCCCGCCCGACCCATTCCGGAGCCACCACCGGTGACAATCGCAACTTTGCCGTCTACTCGCCTAGACATCTCGATTCACACCAGAATAGTCCAGCATTCTTCGTCAATAGAACTGGCGCAGGCTTTCATCAATAGCGCGGTTTTGTCAAGTCACGCAGGAAAATGCAATTTAAGAAAGCTGAATTCCAGCTAGCAGGATTTTGCGGTTGGAACGATCCCTATATTCTGTAACAAGTATCTGCGATGAATCGGCGCACTTTTCTGGAAATGAACGTGGCAGGCAATTTGGCATCGCGAATCGCCTTGTCATCCAATGCTCAGCCCGCCCCATCGCGGCCGGTCGCCGCCGAGAACCGGTTCTTTCGAGTGGAGGCCGATCTCAGCAAGGGAACCTTTTCAGTGTGGCGGCGAAATAAGCAACTCTTGCTCAATGCTCACGCGGCTGCGCATGGCAAAACAATCTTTGATCTCTCCGATCCGCTTTACAGGCATAAGGCCTCTATCACCCACGTCAACGACGCTATCGGCGCCGGACAACAGTTAATCTTGGCCACAAGCAGCACAAAAGAGGCCGAACTGGAACTTCGGTTGACCCTCTACGACGATCTAGACGCGCTTTTCGTAGAAATCGCCGTTCGCAACCGTTCCACGAGTCCACTTCCAATCAGCCGGTTGGAACCGGTCCGAGCGGCAATGGAGGAACTCGGTGCGCTGCTCTGGAGCGCCGACCGCATCCTCAGTAATGGCTACATCTACTATGATCCGGGTGAACTTCAGGACTTCGTTTTCACGTCTAGGAGAGCTTTCGAGAGCTTCTGGAATATCGCACTATACGATTCCGGAACCTCCGAAACCCTGGTTATCGGCAGTATCGAGAACACCCGCGCCGATACGAAGGTAGCCGTCATGCGCGAGCCGGTGGGAGTTTGGGACCAATCTATTCACGGGATGAATCTCACAGTTACGTCGGCGCTGAATCGGACCTTCGAGCTTGCACCCGGCGAAAGCATTGCGTCCGGAAAAATCATGTTCCACGCCGACACAGTTCCTTTCCGAGCACTCGAACAATACGCCTCGACGTACGCAAAGGCCTCGGCAGTAAAGCTTAGCCCCGTGGTGAACGGTTGGTGCTCCTGGTTCTACACGCATCGTCAGATAACCGAAGATGAGGTTCTAAAAAACGCTGCCTTCATCGCAAGCCATCTCAAGCCCTATGGCATGACAGTCGTGCAGATCGACGACGGCTACTATCGCGCATTCGGCGATTGGGAAGGCAATGACCGCTTTCCGCACGGTATGAAGTGGCTGGCGGACCGAATCCGGGAGCTTGGCTTGACGCCGGGCTTATGGTTGGCTCCTTACGTCCTTAAGAAAGGGACCGGAGTAGTGGAAACGCATCCGGAGTTTCTTGTACGTGGATTAGACGGCAACATTCATCCCATTCGCGGTGATGACACGTTCGCATTGGATGTCACCCATAGCGGGGCCAGGAAGTGGCTGTTTGACCTATTTGATACGGTCGTGAATAAATGGGGCTACGATTTCATAAAGATCGATTTCGTCGAGTGGTCTTTACTGGCTGCACCCCGCTATCATGATCGCTCTGTCTCTCGGGCCCAGGCCTACCGTATGGGCATGGAGACGATTCGCAAAGCTGTTGGCCCTCACCGGCACATCCTGGATTGCGGACCTGCACAAAACACTGTTGGATTAGTCGACAGTGAGCGTGCCGAGCTAGACCTTCCGGAATTGATATGGGCGCAGTACACCAACCGGCAAAATGGAACTGCAGCTGCGACATCGAGGCGCTACTACTTTCACGGCAAGACTTGGATCACGGACGTAGACCACGTTGGCTTGGGTCTGCTCACGCCGTCACAGGCACAAGCTGCGGCAACCCTAGTCGCTATGTCCGGCGGCACCGTCATTTCGGGGGACCGGCTCACCGATCTCGATCCCGCGCGGATCGAGACGTTAGCTCGCATTCTACCTGCATACGGCGAGGCAGCTCGTCCCCTTGATCTCTTCCGGAACGACCTGGCGCGCGTTTTTGCAATCCCGATTCATCGCGACTTTGCTGACTGGCTCATACTGGCTGTGTTTAACTACGACGCGCAGTCGCCACTTGTCGAGACGATCAATCTGGCCGAAGCCGGCCTGGATAATTCCCGATCTTATCTGGCTTTTGAGTTTTGGAGTCAAAAGCTGCTGGGCGAATTTCAAACGATGATGACCGTTCGCATGGATCCGGGTTCCGTGCAACTCCTGTCTTTGCGCGAAGTTCGGTCGTATCCGCAGATCGTGGGAACCAGCCGTCATTTCACTCAAGGCGGCCGGGAAGTCAAGGATCAGCGATGGGCGGAGCCTGAGCTGCAGATTACCCTTCACGGTGAGGCGGGCACTTCAAATGAAGTGTTTATTCATATGCCTTCACAGTGGAAGTTTCCGGGGGACAACACCGTCTATCAGTATCAGCTCCCGGCCTACGCTGCCAAAGTTCTCAATCCGGAATCGGGGTACGGCAGCGAAAGATTTCATGCGCAGATGCTACGCTTGTTTTTCCAATTTACGGAATCAGGCGATCGGCCCTTCACGGTTAAGTTCGAACGCAATACTTCCGCTCTGCCTTAGACATCGCCCGAGCTCTGAACTTCTTCAACCCATCGCTCAGACGAACGGTTCTATCGTGAGGGGTTCTGAGTAACGAACTCGTCAATTCAGTCCTTTAAGCCCCACCTACATATCCGACCGGCCGTAACTGTGGATCATTCGGTAAGAATTGACCTCGCTCGCGATAATACTCGCTGTAAATTCCTACTTTTTCTTCATCAATTTCGACGCTGAGCCCGGGACCGAGCGGAACACCCCATTGCGAACTCTGAGCGATCGGTAGAGCTTCAGTTAGAACATCATCCTGCATCATTTGGGCGGTTTGTTGATTGCCTTCGACAATATTTGGAAGAGTCAGGAGTACATGCTGCGCGGCAGCCGCGGCAATGCCGAATTCCCCGTGTGTGTGTTTGCAAACTTGCAGACGCTCGAACGCAGCAGCGCAAGAGATTTTTTGAAACTGTAGTAGTGAGCCAACCCAATATGGGCTGAAGCAATATATGTCTGCCGTGCGGCTTGTGATCTGCCGGTAAGCGTCCTCCGCCGTCCACAGACCTTCATTCGCGCAGACTGCTACGGGTGTTCGGGCTCGGACCTCGATCATATTAGAAGTAGGATCGGGGCTAACGGGCTGCTCGATGAAATCGATATCAAACGCATCCAGTTTGGCCAGATTTCGCAATGCCGCGTTAACGCTCCATGCGCCATTTGCATCCAAGCGTAGTTTGGCCGCGGGGCCAATGGCATCACGGACGGCCCGAACCATCTGATATTCCGCGTCAATATCAAGGCCGACTTTGAGATAAAACACTTGGTAACTCTTTGCAAGACCTTCTTGGCATTGCGCCGTGATGTCATCTTGCGAACCCCAACTAAGGTAGTAGAAGTAACTTACGGTATTTCGGACTTTCCCGCCAAGGAGCTTGTAGAGCGGTAAATTGCTAGCCTTTCCGCAAATATCCCACAGCGCCATATCAATCCCAGCGTAGGCGAACGACGCTGTCGGCTTGCGAAATAACCAAGTCCCGCGTTGCCAAAGATCTGCTCGGATCGCTTCGCTTTCCCAAGGGTTCCGGCCAAGAACAAATGGCTCCATTGCCTTGAGTGTCTGGTGGACAGACTCAATGTTTGCCCCGCTGCAGCTTTCGCCCCAACCCACGAGCCCGTCGTCCGTTGTAGCTTTAACAAGAATGTCGGAGACGCCGTCCCGGTTCACCTGCGAGCTACGTTCCCGATGGGTATATGGAATACTTAACGGCAAGAATTCGAGACGTGAGATTCTCATCCCAGCATTTGATCACCCACAGGATAAAACGGTGAAGCGGGAGTTTCGGCACGAATTTATATTCGCCTGATTCATATTTCATAAGAAAGATGCAAATCGGGGATATGGCAGAAGCCTGGCGGCTGCTTCTGCATACTTCGGGTTAACCGGTTTGACATTTTTCGCTCGCATGCGTTATCGTAAGCCCCCAGGGTACCGACAATGATGTTTGCTGCTGATCATCCGGGTCAGAAAGAGCCGCGGCTCTGGTTTGATCAAGAACGCGAAATCTGTCTCCATCATTTTCGCTATCCTGCTGGCCGGCTCGACTGCCTACCCCACACCCATGACGAATACAACATCATTCTTTGTCTGAATGGAGGATTTGAATTCTCGGTTCGCGACGCGCGCGAGACGCTGGAGCCTGGGGACGTACTTGTAGTGAATCCTGGAGACATCCATCACGGCAAATACGGTCAGGGATCATCAGAATCCAGAGGCCTCACCCTGCAAGTACCAGAACGGCAGATGAAGGAAATCATGAGAAGGATGCGGCTGCCCATCGATCTGGACGGGAGCACTGTTCTGTTTTTTGGGAAAATTTATGACTTCTCGCTGCTAGCCCTAAGCGAAGAGCTGTTGGACGAATTAGAGAGCCACCCCAGCGGCTATGAAATGGTCGCCCAGGCCCTCATTCTCAAGCTCATCGTTCACCTCTTGCGGCACTGTCTTCGCCCGACGATCGAGGCTCCAGCCAGAGTGTTGCCACGCCAATTACCGTCCTGGCAAATGGTTCGGGCGCTCGAATATATGAATGCAAATGGCAAGAGCAGCTTTAGCTTACTCAAGCTTTGCTCGGATGTCGGGACCAGTGCTACACGCTTCATAAACCTCTTTAAGAACTCCGTCCCCAACGGGATGAGCCCGCATGCCTTTTACAATCAGTTAATTATCAACAAGGCCAAGCGGCTGTTAGGGGAACCTGGATTCTCAGTGAAGGAAGTCTCCTACCAGTTGGGATTCCAAAACGAAAGTCACTTTTGTAAGGTTTTTCGTAACTGCACAGGAATGACGCCTAGCGTCTACCGGACGTCTGAGTCGAAGGTTCCCGGCGACGCCTCAACAGCACGCTTACGGTGATCGTTTTTTCCCAGCGCTAGCGGTGAAAAGTAGTTTCTGACAACGGTTTCCGGTCAAGGTTTATTGTTTCGCTAGCGATATTCATGTTATTAAGCATTTATCTGCTGGCAATCAGCCAACAGATGTGGCTAGTCTCACGTGCTCCGTCGCCAGGAGGTCTTATGCATCATAGGAGCTGGCTTTTAGGGTTTGCACTTGCGGTGATGGCTCCCTGCAGTGTCTATTCGCAAGCAGTCGGGTCGATTATCGGGGTTGTTACGGATAGCAGCCAGGCAGTTGTGGCAAATGCGACCGTCACCGCCATTCAGAACGGCACCAACTTTACTCGCACTACAAAAACCACTCAGACCGGAAACTTCACGCTTCCTCTCATGCCGGTGGGCAGCTATATTGTGACGGCAGAGGCGCAGGGTTTCGAGAAATCAACTGCCAACGTCAGCCTCGATGTCGGTCAGAGTCAAGAGGTTGACTTTACATTGAATATCGGCGGAGTTCAGACGCAGGTGACCGTGGAAGCGGTCACTCCTACGATAGAGACGACGAGCGGTGAGATCGGTGGTGTTGTCCAAGGCCGGCAAGTGTCGAATCTTCCGCTCAATGGGCGCGATATTACCAACCTGATGCTCATGTTGCCGGGTCAGACAGAGGAAAAAAACAGTTCCTTTCAATTTCAAATCAATACGTCTGGCAATGGCAATCGGGGCACCACGGGCTCCAGCTACCTGGACGGAATGGATGCGAGCGACAACGAACTAGGAGGCGGCCAGTTTGGCAACTTCAACCTCGATGCGATCTCCGAGTTTCGCGTTCTGCAAAACAACTACTCGGCTGAGTATGGCCGGGGCTCAGGAACGATCGTCAGCATTGTGTCTAAAACGGGTACCAATGAGTTTCATGGTTCTGCTTTTGAGTTTTTGAGAAATGATAAATTGAACGCCAGAAACTTTTTCGCACCCAGCGTGGCGCCTTTCCGCCGAAACGAATTTGGCGTAACTTTCGGAGGTCCAATTTGGGTTCCCAAAACCTACAATGGCAAGAATAAGACATTTTTCTTTTTTGAGTACGCCGGTTTTCGCCAGCGCCTGGCGACTCCAGTCGTTATTCCAGTTCCGACCGCGGACGAACGTCAGGGAACCGTTACGATCTCCCCTACAAGCGGCGCTCCCTATACGCTGCATGTGCCAGTAACCCCGGATGCCTCAGCCATCCTGAATAAGTATCCTTTGCCCAACAACCCGAATGGCACTTTCGGAGCCAATACCTTGCAGACGGCGTACAGCGTCCCAGTGGACCGCGACCAGTATTCCGGGCGCCTGGATCAGCGCTTCTCCGACCGGGATTCGTTCTTCTTCCGGTACAGCGTTGCCTCCAATCACGCGCCTGTTCAGGATGCGGCGGCGGCCCTCATTAATCCCTCGTTCCCGCAAGCGCTGAGAAATGACTGGATCAACTCCGGGCTGAGCGAGACACACCTTTTCAGTCCGAATTTGATCAACGAATTGCGGATCAGTGGCATGCAGTCGATTGAACAATCTGTGCCGCCGCTTTCAGATCTGACGCAGGTGCAATTTGCGGATGGCGCTCTTAATAATTACGGGCCGGATGGTGGGGGTGGTGGATTCAGTCTCGCTCCCTTCACCATGAGTTACCGCGATACGGTCACATGGACAAAAGGGAAACACACTCTAAATTTTGGTGGTGATTATCGGACGGTACATTCCAGCTATTTCGGCACCTCAGTCGGCGGTCCAAACGGCGCTTACACGTTTGCCGCAGGTTCCGCTCTGCCGGTGGCGATACCTTCCTCGGACGGCACGCATAACTTGAGTGTCGGCGATCCCAGTCCAAGCTCTATTGTCAGTTTCATGACCGGCATAAGCCAGTTCTATGCGCGAAGCGTCGCGTATCCGGGGTTCGGTCCTCCGGGCGGTGGGTTTGCGCCGTTCTCTATGCGGCGCTCTGTATGGTCCGGATGGCTGCAGGATGATTGGAAAATCACGCGGGATCTGACGCTCAACCTTGGGCTTCGTTATGAGTACAACAGCGTGCCATATGAGATTGGAGACCGCCTGGCGGGTATAGTTAACGATCCAAACTTTCTTAGCGATAAATCTGTTTTCGGTCGAATGGTTCTGAATCCAACTCCCATTTATCGCGAGGACCATAAAGGATTTGGCCCGAGATTTGGCATGGCCTGGAAGGTCGCTCCGAAAACTGTCCTCCGCGGCGGTTTTGCCGTCTTCACCAATCTTCCACTGTCCCAAACCGCCGATCAGCAAGGCTTTAATTTCCCGTTTTCAGGATTCAGCACAGCTGAAAATCTCACGTTCACGACAAATCCCCGGCCGCTCAGTCTACCGCCAATCCGAGATCTGGCCGGGAATGTCGTCCCATCGAATGGTGATTCTAAAAGTATCCCGAAGAATGACCCGATCGATCTGACGCCATATGGACCGCTGTTGACAAACGTAACCAGTAACGACCTCCATAACGGCTACACGCTCAGTGGGAATGTGACAGTTGAACGAGAACTTCCGTGGAATACGGCCCTGCAGGCTGGATATGTCTTCAACAACGCTGTTAGCCTGTATGCATCGCAATACCCGAATGCCTATACCAGCGCTCCCCTTAGTGTTGCCCCTTACACCGTTCTGAATCCTGGGTTAAGCGAATTTCAATTGACTGATAATCACGCTCACTCTACTTATAATGCTTTGCAAGTCGCATTTCGCAAAAGAGTGCCGACAGCCGGATTAACATTCCAATTGTCATATACCTATGCGAAAGCGATCGACAACGCCACAACGGTTTACAATGGCCCGAGTGCGAATTCGGCGGTTGCGCAGAATAATCCATTCTGTTGGAGCTGCGAGAAGTCAGCGGCTTCATTTGATGTCCGGCAAAGGGTAGTCGTTAATTTCTCGTACACGCTTCCATTCGACAAGCTCGCATCGGCTCCCAAGCGGCTCACCCAAGGTTGGACACTATGGGGAATTACGACAGCGAGCACTGGTTTCCCGTTTACTGTTGTGACACCTTTTGGGAGCGCGGAGTATGGAATTGACAGCTACGGGGGCAGTACGGTCCGACCGGATCTGGTGACAACGCCGACCTATAAACATGGTGACCAAGGGCCGGACGAACAGCTTTTCTCGAATGCCGTGCTTCAGGATAGTGCGAATTTTTCGACGGCCGTGAACAATAACCAGAGTTTCGCGGGGCAATTTTTCTCGGTGCCACTTGCGAGTCTCAACGGCAATACAGTCGCGGCACATCCAGGCGACTTGGGCCGCAACACGTTTCGAGGGGCCGGTTTCAGCAATCTTGATCTTTCGCTCGCTAAGGACACCCAGATA
>DATBHS010000246.1:0-12018 GCA_036557345.1 Bryobacteraceae bacterium | reverse complement strand
TCCCGGACCGAGCAGGCAGACCGGATTATTGACATCATTCGGATAGAGTATTTCGAATTTTGCGTTCGGATACTGTGCGAGCACCGCGGTCCGTATCGCATCGACGTGAGCCTTCAGCCGAGCCGCCAGGAAAGCTGCGTCAGCCCCTCCGTTCACACCAGGATCATCGTCCTGGCAAGTGAACTTATAAAGCGGCCGGCCGAGCGCTGATTCCGCGGCGGCCGAGGTGACGGGATCGTAATAGGCCATCGAACCGCCCCGCACCTGCCCGGAAGCCGTCACCCATTGACCGTTTGCAGCTACCGGTATCGTGAAGTGTGTAGAATCTGTCACAGTGATCGGCCAGGTCCCGTTCGCCGAGGTGCAGCCCAACACTCCGCTGATAACGACGCGATCGCCCGTCGCCATTCCGTGCGGCTGGGCAACTCCGATGCTAATCGGATCCGTGAAGGCGCAAAACCCGACCGGCTGCATCATCGAAGAGTAAAACCACCAAAGAAATTCTCCGAATTGAAGCCAGGGCGTGAGTCCCGCTACGCTTTGCAGACCTGCCATCGCGGTGAAGACAGATATCTGGAACTCCGTCACGTTGTCGATGAACGCGCATTGCGATGACTTGAGATTGGCAAAACCAGTGTCTGTCGTCACGGCGGTTCCGTCATAGAAACGCGCCTGCCAGGCGTCGGGCGGGTTCACCAGTTCCATCGAGAAAGACGTCGTGATCGCCAGTCCCACGGCCTTCAGTTCATTGAACAGATCAGCATGCCATTGGCGAACGGGAAAGTTGATGGGATTCGACGCCGATGGATCAATCTGCCACGTACCGTCTATGCCTTGCGCAAGGGTGCCGGAAGTCGTGATTGTTCCACCAGAAGACGTAGAGTTCACTGAAAGCGTGTCACCCCAATTCGGCGTTCGAGTCTGAATGGTTAGCTGACCGGCACCCGTTTTTTGCGCCCACATCGAGACGCTGGCCGCATTGATGTAAAAAACGAAGTGCTGGGCGATGGTATCTACTGTGTCCCAGGTGATGACACTTTTTGTCATCGTAAAGTCGCCAATCGAGACCTGCGCCGTGTCGCCATTCGCCCAAGCGCCACCGATGGTCACAACCGCGGAATTCCATGTTCCGCCTACCCGCTTCCGTTGGTTCCACCAAAAGACACCCAAATATTCATTCAGTTGCCCTCTGAAACCGAGCTTCTGAAGATGCCAAAGAAGCCGTTGAGGACTCATCTTGTACGTCGCGTCGGTATCGAAATCCAGTGCCGGGCTGACATTTCCGTAAGCCACTACCGCGTCGCCGATATTCGTGGCCGGCAGCGCGGCTTCGATGTAGTCAAAGATAAAAGGCTTCGAATTTTGAACAGCCAGCGTGAGGGTGTGGGTCCCGCCGGGAATGGACTTGCGCAGAATCCGTCGCGTAACCACTTCAGAACCTGTGTTCAGGAAACAATCGAGAGTCGTGGACGGATCGCCGTCGAGAGTAATGCTGATACTTCCACGATCCTGGTACAGCGAAGTTCCCAGATACAGGTCATGGGTCTGGCCGCACGTGTATGAGACCATAACCGAATCACCGGCCTCGGCCGTGACGCGCGCAAATCCGTGCCAGTAATTATTGGCAGCCCGCACTTTCCAGCCCGCACCTGAGTACACGACGCGATCGTCGTCATTCGCAACGCGAACACTGCCGGGCCCCGCGATTTGCAATGGCCTTACATTGTTCGGATCGGAAACCGACCAATTGCTGAATGTCGCGGTCCATTCCGTATCGCTATAGACAGCGCCATCCGGCAATCTTGGGGCAAAAGTGAGCCATGCCTGCCGGATCTGATCCATGCCCAGCGCCGAGAAATCGAGCGGGACGTTCCAAACGACGTTGTCCGAATTCCCGCCAGATAGCTGCAATAGTGGATTGTCCACCTGAAGGTGAACATTGCCCGGTCTGACAACCATGTACACGGCAACGTCGTCCCCGTCCGATCCGCCGTATTCCGCCAGATACGGAACCTGTTGTTCGGTTCCTCCTGACGCGGTGAGGGTGAGAGAGGTTGCGCTACTTACGGAGGCAACGGTGTAGGCAACCCCCGCCAGGTAAATCGTCGAGCCAGCCGCAATTCCCGGAAACCTGACGCCGTCATACCAACTAACATCGGTTCCTGCAACATTGACCCGACCTGCGCGCGCGTTTTTCAGCGTCAGCGTTCCGGCGCCGTCAGTGGACGCCACAACTGAGACGCTGCTCTGCTGGAAGGTCCACCAGTTATAACTGTTAATCGCATTTGCAAACCATTGCGATACATCGGATGCACTTTCGCCACCGTTGGCGACGAAATCGAACTCGGCATTGTTCACGAACAGAGTTAACCGATCGAAGTTCGTGCATCCACCGGGCGCACTGAACGTGAACGTGCCTTGCGCAACGGAATAGTCGCCTGATACGAGTACGGCATGATCCCAGAGCCGGATCTGGCTCGTTTGGCCGGCCACATCGATCACATCCAGTTGTGCCCAGTCGATCCAGGAAAACTTCGCCGAATCGATCGGCTGAAGCCCCTGGTAGCTCATATTGAAGTTGAGCACCATTCCGGAAAAATCGAAACTGGGCAGGTACTTGACCGAATAATGCTCGAAGATGTTGTCTGCGTCGTAAAGGACGAGAACGCAGAAATCTGCCATGTCCCGGAAAACTCCGCAGACAGTGAAACCGGTTGGGCTGGTTTGGCACAATGAGGCCGCAGCGCCGGCGCCGTCGAATCCGCGCAGGTAAAGAGTCCTGTCCGGCTGCAACTTGAAGATCTGCTCCGTCATCTCGCCCGAGTATCGGCGCAAGGTCCTGCGACACGGCCTCCGTCAGAGGCCCTAAGTCGATGAATTCATAAGTGAAAGAAAATTTCTTAGCCGTCGGACAATCCGAGAGGGGCGCCTACCGAAACGCCTTGGAGAACCCGCTAAGGCTCGTAACAAGCTGGACTTGCACGCCATATGCGTGCATATCGGGCCAGGACTCCCGACCGGCGGACCAGGCGCGATTGATCGCCCAATCCAAACCAATCTTGATTAATTGCTCGCGGTTCAAGCGGTAGCCGACGCCAATTTCCTGGATATTTTCAGGAGCGCGAATCCGGTCCGCAGTCCTCCCGGAACGGTCAGCTACTCTCCCGGTATCCTGCGCCGTCGTTCGTAAGGCTACGAAGACCCTGGGCGTGACGATTTTCTTGACCTGCAGGTATGCGCCGGTTACCGATGGTGAATTCGTAAACTTCGGCATCGCAAAGTGGAAATGCTGCCACTCACCTTGGCCGGACCATGAGCCTCCCGACCACTGCACGTCAGTGCCTATTCCGGAAGCTGGAAAGTCCCGAATATTCTTGCCCGCCGGCAATAGATCCGCGACGATGTGGTCCAGATAGGGCCCGCGAAAACCGGACACCCCGATATGAACGCCACCGCGCAACGTGTATCCTCCGCCTGCGGTCCACTGAACAAATTGACTATTCGAGAGGAGCGGCTGCGGATTTGCAGGTGAACTATTTGTGATCTGCAGGCGGGCGTCCACCCGATTCCAGGACACCTCGGCCTCTGCGCCCAGCAAACCGTACAAAGTGACAGGAGCAAGCCCGTAACTTTCGTCAGCAGAGCCCCCGCAGTGAAGCTTCACTTCAGAACCGTAAGATTGCCACAACAAATCCCTGACTCCGCAGGGGAGCTGATCCGCGCGTAGGGGCAAGTGGCTTTCATAAACCGGCGGAGGCCCCACAAGAGGCATCCTGGCATCATCGTATTCGACCGGTCCCAGCCCGAAAGCGGAAGTGAGCTGACCGGCTTTGAACAGGAAAGAAGAACCGTTACCATCGGTTCGATATCCTACGTAAGCTTGCAGGGGTGAAAAGCGCACGGGCCCATCTTCGTCCGTGCCGTAGCCATAGCCCAGAGAAGAGGATGATCTTGTTTCGAGGGCTGTATACGCAAACCAGTGAGGCCCCAGGCTCAGCGTTGGGGAAACCACGGCGCGAAACGCCCCATCGATTTCCGCATGCTCAATGCCGTTTGTATAGCCGGCACCTCCACTGAGGGTGACGGGAACAGTGATGCCCGATGTCGCCTCTTGCGCCCGCGCGGAGAAGGGGACGAGCAGAACGAAAGCCAACAGGGCTGGACGACATCTCAACATCGCCGCGCTCCATCAGAGGCGGTGTCGAGCGCCACTGTGAACCAGAAGGTCGAGCCTGCATTTGCGGAGCTCTCGACGCCGATCTGCCCGCCCATCAGCTCAACAATTCCTTTTGCGATCGATAAACCGATGCCGGTTCCGCCGTAACGCCTTTTCAGGGAGCCGTCTCCCTGGGTGAATCCCTGAAAAATCAGGCCGCAGAGTTCAGGAGCTATCCCGATACCGGTATCCTGCACGCTGACTTTCAAACGGGCCTCCTGCGTCGTTTGGCCTTCGCACTCGACCCGAATGCAAACCGAACCTGCAGGCGTAAATTTCACGGCGTTTCCGGCCAGTTGCATAAGCACCTGCCGGATACGAATCTCGTCGCCAACAAATCGGGTAACGAACAACTCCGGGTACACAACCTGGACGTCTAGGCCCTTGACGGCGGCCTGCGGCCGGATCGTGCTTGCAACGTCATCGACAGCGCGCCGCAGATCGAAGGCCGCGAGCCGAAGCCGTAACCGGCCGGTCTCCAGCTCGGAGAAACTCAGAAGATCCTCAATGATTTTGAGAAGTGCACCGGCGGACTCCCGGACAGCTACACCGTACTCTGTCTGCTCCTCATTCAGCCTCGTAGAGAGCAAAAGATCCGTCATCCCCAACACGCCGTTCATCGGAGTCCGGAGCTCGTGACTGACATTGGTCAGAAATTCGGTCTTAAGCCGGTTCGCTGTTTCTGCGGCTTCCTTCGCAGCCCGCAACTCGCGCCGCGTGCAATGTTCCGCCTCCGCGACCCGATTGAAGGCGCTCACAAGCAGATCAACTTCCCGGGCACTCGTTGTCGTGTTCAGTTTGCGCGGCAGGCTACCGCTGGCTTCGCTCACTCTCAGTTGTGCCGCGAGATCGCGAAGCGGCTGAGATACCGATCGCGAAGTCAATAGCGTACAGGCCAGAGCGAGCAGGACACCACTACCAGCGAGTTCCAAAAGAAGCGGCGCGAAGGCTCCGGAGAAGACATGCAGCGGCCCATCCAGCGATCGGAATCCCAGCAACCGGTAGCCGAAGCCCAATTGTGCCCTCTCCAGAACCGACACCACGTATGTCTCGCCGGCAATGGAAACTTCGCAACTGGAACCCGAAGCCGGGCAACGCATCCTGAGCTGCTGTTCGACAGCGGCATGTAAACGTGGGGAAAACGTCGAGCGGACAATTCTGCCGTTTTGAAGCAGGGCCGCATGTCCGCCGACCGGTAGCCGATTTAAATCGAAAGGTCTGCCCAGGACCAATACCGCAACATTCTCGCCGGCGATAGCGATGGGAACAAATTCCAGTTGATACAACACGTGCTCCACCTCCGCCACTCCCGGGTGCGACGGAAGAATAGGAAGCGTGCTGAGTTGCCGGCTTCCGGCTGATGTAATCGCCGCCACCGTTCTACCCTTCAGGTCTGCCACTGCAAGGAAATCGTAAAGGGACGCGCTTTGAAGTTCGCGTAACTGCAGCTCGATTGTCCGGCGAGCCTGACTCATGGCGACTGGATCCCGGCGGATCTCGGCCAGCAATCCAACCGACGCCTTCACGCCTGCGCTGTCGGTCAACTTGGCTATCAGCACTGAATGCTGGCGCGAATACTCGGTGCTGGCGCGGTTCAACAAGAGATCCGACTCGCGTAGCGCATCGCTGAGCTGTTGTTTTATGATGCGATGCACAACAGCGCTCATAGCGAGAAAGCACGTCAACAACACGACGCACGCCGGCACGAACGAAAACAAGAACGCGCGGGTCGTGAGAGAGGCTCGGCGCATACGTTAGTCGTCCGCCGTCTCCTCCGGCAAGGCAATCCTGACATGCACGGTTCCCGATTCGGGCACGGTCAAATTCCTGCGAACAATACCCGCTGACTTCTGCCAGACCATCAATCGATACTTCCCAGCCGGAACATCCGGCCAGGAGAACGCGCCGTCAGATGCAGGGCGCGCAAACCAGCGGCTGGATGTGACCACAACAACGCCATACATCTCCGGGTGAATATGGCAATAGACCTGAACAATTCCGGCGCGCGGGAAAGCGATTCTTCTGCTCTTGCCCTCGGAATAGTACCCGAGGTCGAAAGTTCGGGCAGAGGATAGGGAAAAGATGTTGTGAAAAATGGGATCCAGATTCGGAAACTCAATCGTCGATCCCACCGGCACAATCAAAAGGTCGGGGACAAGGCGACGGTCCCGCTGTTGCATTGCTGCCTGGGCGGGCGCAGCAGGGGAGAGATGGGGCGCATCGAGCCATACAGCAACTCGTCCGGCGGAGTGATCCCCGTTCGAAACGGCTCTCTTATCCGGTACCGTCAAGCCCCGCAGTTCGTAGACGGCTGGTGCAATGGTCTTTCGCGCCATTTTTGCCTGAACGGTTATCAGCCCGGATACTTCCGAAGCGCAGTTGTCCCTTACGCAGAAACAAAGTAATGCGGCCGCCAGAAGAGTGTGCCTGCTCATCAGCTTGTGCACCTTACCCCTCGTATCGGGCGTTCCGGGTTAGAACGATAGACGCCGTCCGCGTATGGTTAGCAGAAAAGGGCGAGGCATGCCTCGCCCCTACCTATAAACGGGGGTTCTGTAGGGATCCGGCGTTTTTCTAGCCCCAACACCTTAGCACGCAACTGGACATCCCGGGTTGGGGAATAGCTTCACGCCAGCCGCTGCTTTAGCGTAGAAATCGAGATTGATTTTTAGCTAAGGAAGAAACGAATGGAACAACAATTCATGCGCTGGATTCCGCTGGCTGTCGCTCTGGCGGCGGCCGCCACCATATTGCTTCGCCATATGCATGTCACCAAGGAGCGCCGCTCTTTCGGACAGTTCCTGATCTTGGGTTTTTACAAGTGGATGCGATATCTTTGGGCGATTGTCCGCGCCGTGGACGTCGCTTACCTCGAATATCGACGCGTGTTGGAGGACACGCCTTTGCAGATCGAGAATGAACGGCACCTTGGAAAGCTGGTAAAGGCTTCACTGCGCGGAAAGCCGGTCGCTTATGGCTGGCAGGAACAGTAAGAGCGTTGCCGGATTGGACATTTCGGGCCACAGGGTGGTCGCGCCACCCTCCCATAGCCCCATAACCAATGCGGACTGAGATCTTCGAACGTCCTACCCTCCGAGATAGCGATCAAACCAGGCGAGGGCACGACGCATGACATCAACGCGATTTGCGGGCTTCTGAAATGCGTGCCCCTCGCCCTTGTAAACGACAAGCTCGGTTGGAACTTCCAGCGTTTTCAGTGCGTGCCAGAACTCAAAGGACTGTGGCGCCGGGCATTCACCGTCACGTTCACCGACGACGACAAGCGTGGGCGTCTTCACCTGCTTGATAAATACGATCGGCGAGCTCTTAGCATAGACGGCGGGATCGTCATAGACCGAAGCGCCAAAATACGGAATCATCCATTCGTCAATCGAGTTTTCGCCATAGTAACTGAGCCAGTTAGCGATACCCGCTCCTGCTACTGCGGCACGGAAACGGCTGGTTTGGGTTACCGTCCACATGGTCATAAATCCGCCATAGCTCCAACCCGTCACACCCAGCCTGTTCGCGTCCACGGGCACTCGCTTGAGCACGGCATCTACTCCGGCCAGAATATCGCGGAGATCGCCTCCTCCGAAATCCTTCACATTGGCCTGCGTGAACGCCTCTCCTGACCCGTAGCTGCCTCGTGGATTCGGAAAGAAAACGAAGTATCCGAGCGAAGCCATCACCGACATATCGAAGTGCGTGTTCGGCCACGAGGGAGATCGCAGATTGGCAGGGCCGCCGTGAATGGAAACGACCATTGGATAACGCTTGCCGGGATCGAAATTCTGCGGATAGAGCAACCAGCCCTGTACCTTGAACGCGTCGCTGTTCCACGTGATGCTTTCGGCTTTTCCCCAACGCGGTTTCTGATCGGCGTTGTCGTGCGTCAACTGCTTCCAGTCTCCAATCGGGCCGCCGAAGATCTCGGGCGCTTGCTCCCATGAGCTTCGTATGACCGCGCTGGTCTGCCCATCCTTTGCCAAAGAGAAGTTCGGGAAGTTCCCGTCCTGGTGGATCGTCTCGCTCCCCGCCCATAACGTCTCGATCTGAGTGGTTGAAAGGTCCAATGTCGAAATCGCGCCGCCTCCGTTACGAGTCTCCGTGAAGATTAATTTGCTATTTCCCTGCCACACAAACCCGCTTGGCGAACCGTGAATATCCGGGGTGAAATTGTGCGCCGTACCGCCACTGCCGGGAACGACGAAGATGTCGCCACCAATGAATCCTTCGTCGCTCATCAAACCTCCGATGAAAGCGATCCGCTTGCTATCCGGAGACCAGCGCGGAACCGCGATCTGCTGCTCGCTTTCCGGCTGATAGACGGCCGTCATCTTTCCGGAAGCGGTATCCACGGTATAGAGTTTGGCTGTCCACCAGTTGTTGTCGGCCGGTCCAGGAGCCGCAATCGCGGCAAACTGCCTGCCATCGGGAGACCAATCGTATTCGTAAATGTTCAGGCCGGCAGGAGAAATCTGCCGGAGCTCTCCTCCGGATACGTTGATAATTGCCAAACGCTGGTTGTGAATGCTGCCGCCAATCACGCCGACGGCCTCCGGCTCCGCTTCCAGCGGTCCGCCGCCGCCGCCGTTTTCTGCAAACAGCAGCGCAATCCGCCGGCCGTCAGGCGACCACCGTATGTCAGTCACATGGCCCGTTACGTTCGTGAGGGTCCGGGCCTTGCCTGTCGCGATGGTCAGTACACACATCTGCTCCTGATGGGAGCCGGCGTTTGAAAAGAATGCGATATGAGTGCTGTCGGGCGACCATGCGACGCCATGCTCGTCAAAAGATTTGCTTCCGTCTCCAGCAGTGATGCGCCGTGGCCTCGCCGACGCGTCCTTCCACTTAAGCACAAACATGTCTGTCTCGCCCGAATCACCAGAGGCAGGCTGCGTCCAGGAAATCCATTGGCCATCGGGCGAAATCGAAATACCGGAAAACGAGTGAACCTGATCGAGTTGTCTCAATACCTCGTCAATTTGTGTCTGCTGCTCCGTCGCCCACGCGGGATAGAACACACAGACCGACAGAACGAGCGAGCTGAGGCTCACCTTAACCATATTGATGATCTTAATGAATGGAATGCCTGGAAGAGATACCCGTGTGCTGGTTAGGGCTGGGCGTGGGCTTTGCGGGCTGCTTCGCGGCGTTGCTCTTCCTGACGGTCGCGCTCATCCTGTTCCCGGGCACGTCGCTCGTGATCGGCAACGATTTGGTCGTAGATGGGAAGCTGTTGAGGCGTCAGTATGGATTTTACGCGGTTAATTTGCTCGTTCTTGATCTTGAGCATCGCGGGATGATAAGAATCTCGCACCGCTTTGTATTGCGCCTTTGTTTCATCGAGGATAGTTTCGAGCTGGTTCACCTGAGCAGGCGTCAAATTCAGTTTTGATTGCATCTCGGAGACGTAGCGATGCCGGAAACCTTCCGCGCCCTTCACGACGGTGGCTGCATAGTACGTATGCCCAAGCACACCAACCACAAGTCCGCCAAGGAACAGCAAGATCGCGAAGAGAGCGGCCCTCCATTGGTCACGCTTCATAACCTATCCTTGCCGGCCATCTCTTCCAGGCGTTAGTGCTCCAGGCTGCCGGGAGTTTCATCAAGCCCTGACGTGCTCCGAACGGCCTCCGCATAATACGTCTGTTCTGCGCTGTGATCTGCCATCAGCGCGTCGGTGTAGCTCTGAACCATAGCGCGATGGCCCGCTGACATGAAATTCAAGGCGAGCAGCAAAAGGCAAAGCAGGACAGCAGCCGTCATGCCGGTCCGGGCCAGCCGCTCAAAAACAAACCAGAACCCGTGGCGAGCTTCAATCTTCTCCCACAAGCCCGGCATGAAGTTCGCGCTCGGCTCAACGTCCGGGCATGAAGCCCGGTAGCTCTGGAACAGCTCGTCCAGCCGGGAATCTTCACCACTCATACCAGTTCTCCCCAAATTCCAAGACCTACGGCCTAGCGGGTTGCAAACGCCCAGTGCAACGCCTTACAATTTACCATCCGCGAGCGCGGCATGGTAAGCCTTAAGCACTCGCTGCCGGGCTCGAAACAGCCTCACTTTTAGCGCGTTTTCATTCACGCCGTACACCTGCTCCAATTCCTTTAACGACAAGCCTTCCACTTCCTTCAGAGTCAATAACAGGCGATCTTCTTCGGAAACGTACCGGAATAGCGCGTCTACCAGTTCGCGAATCTGAGCCTTCTGCCTGTCTTCGGCCTGCTTCTTTCCACCAGCAGCCGAATCCGCCATCAGCACCTGCTGCTCGCTGAGATCCGCCATCCGCGACTCTCCCCGCCGCCGGACCCTCCGAAGGTAATCGTAAGAGGCATTGACGGTGAGCCGGTATAACCACGGCTCGAAGACTTCCGCAGTCCGCAGTTGATCGAGCGAGTAATATAGCCGTACAAAAACCTCCTGGGCCACATCTTCCACGTCTTCCGGCCTTCCTATGAGCCGTGAAATTGTGCCTAAAATCCGTTTCCGGTAGGCAAGAACCATCTGATTAAACGCTGCGGAGTCACCCGCTCGCGCTTTTTCAATGATTTCCTGCTCGACAAGCATACCGGCTTTACGCTGCCGGCGACGCTGTCAGCCCTTGCAAGTCTAGGCGCTCCGGCAACTTGTTAGGTTACAAGGGTTTGGTCGAAGGACCAAGCCCGGCGGTCCCGGCAAGCTGTCGTGGGGTTGGCAGTTTGCTCAGATAATTCAATGAGTTACCTCGGAATAAAAACAGACCCGCTCTGTTCCCGTTCAGGCAACGCCGAGAAGATCTTTGGGGCCGATGCGAAGGTCAGCGAAAACATGAGCAGATTGAGAATCCAGTCGATGGGATAGGTCTGTCGTGGCCCCACGTGAATGAGGTAGTTCGGAATCGGATACACAAGCAGGATTGTCGACAATACGATTGCGGTCGTCCTGTGACGCGTGAACAGATGAATGAGTCCGAGGAGGCCAATGAGGTGAATCAGGGCCAAAACAAAGTATTTGGTTCGCATGAATGCGCCCGCGGTGGGCGGCATGTAGAACCAGAACAGGCCCACCCTTTTGATCGTGAGCTGGAGGAACTTCCCTGGATGTGTCTGAATCCAGCCGAGAGCCTGCTGTTCAGCCTGCCGGTTGTACGCGATTTCGCCGATTTGACGCAGCTTGAGAGCCTCTCCACGGTTCTGCAGGGGATGATAGGCATGGTAAACACCCTTTTCGTAGTTGACGTGCTCATCGGCAGCAGCGATATCGTTGTTGGACACACGCAGCTCCAGACCGGGGTTTGTTCGCGTCAGAACGGGCGCGCCAAGGACGCGATCGTTCCGTGTTACCCAAGGGGCCAGACACGCTGCGGCAATCAAACCGTCTATCAAACAGAAGCGCAGGTATGTCAAGCGTTTTCCGCGCCAAGCGAATACGAGGCCTAAAAGTACAGAGGACACAAAAATCGGCAGTAAGATTGCCGCGAAAAGGATACTAACGCCCCAGGCGAATCCAGCCAAGGCAGCATGGCGGGTACTGAAGTCCTTGGTTGCATAAAGACGAACCATCAGGACCGAAACCGTCATGAGTGCAATTGCCGTGTAAGGGGCTTCCCAATCACCCATAGTTTCGGTGCCGAATTTTGCAGGCAGCAGCGCAGCGAAAATTGCCGAGACAAGGCCGACGCGCTCATTGAGGAGCAGACCGCGCGCCGCGGGGACAATCAGGGCGCATTGCAACGACGAAATAGCAGAAGCAAAGAATTGCTTGATCAGTTCCGCAGAGATACCGGTACCGAACAACTTAAAAACGACAGCGAGGATGAG
>DATBHS010000245.1:0-3693 GCA_036557345.1 Bryobacteraceae bacterium | reverse complement strand
CCCAACTACGTTGAGCTGGACGGCCGCGCCGCGCTCTACTATCAGGCTGCCGGAGCCTCGAAAAGCATTCTGCTGGATGTCGTCGGCGCAGGTTCCAAATACGCCGGAGCCTTTAAGGACAGCAAGGGCGATTGGCTGATGGGAGATAACAACTACCGCCTGCATGTCCCGGCTAATGTTCCCGCCAAGGACTTCTGGTCCGTAACCGTTTACGATGCCGAGACACGCTCCATGATCGATACCGATCAGAACCTCTCGGGCCGGGAGTCTTACCAGAAGCTTAAGACCAACGCCGACGGCTCAGTCGATCTCTATTTCGGTCCGACCCCGCCTGCCGGTAAGGAGAGCAACTGGGTCAAGACCATCCCCAGCAAAGGCTTCTTCCTCTACTTCCGCTGGTACGGCCCGCTCCAGGCCTACTTCGACAAATCGTGGAAGCTGCCTGATGTTGAAAAGCAATGATCGCGAATCAACGAGCGTCCTAGAGGAATGTTTCTGTCGACAAGCTCATAAATGACGCAGCCACATTTGTGGTTGGGGCAGGCCTCCCGTTATTGGCATTCCACACCCTAACTCGCGCGGCGAGAAAACGTTCAAATTGGACCGGGCCGTCGCGATGGCCCGGATGCACCCGTCTTGAGTCATTGGCGAAGAGCGCTGCGGTCCAGCGGGCGACGGGTTCGCAAAGTTGGTTCCGTTCGTACCAATCGCGCTCGTCTTCCTTCAATCCCGAACCCACTTTTACACAAATTCAGATTGCGCGTTTTTACGTCCAGGTGAAACGTCGTGGGTTCGCCGCAACTCGAGCAAAGATGCGTTACTTTATTTGGAGGTAGAGGGCATGTGCGACTGTTTCTGACGGAGACTCGCCGAACAGATCGAGGTAGCAGCGGGAGAAGCGTCCGAAATGTTCAAAGCCGCAGTCCAGCGCTACTTCCGTGACCAACCCTCTGTGTGGTTTCCTGCGGAGTAACTCGGTCCGTGCCCGGTGAAGGGCCAAGTGCTGGAACCAAGCCTTCGGGCTTACTCCCAGTGCGTCTTGGAAATGCAACTCCAGGCTCCTCTCACTCACACCGAGGCTCTTGCACACCTGACTGCTGGAGTATGTCCGCCCGATCAAGCACCGCATGACCGCATCGGCGTGCCGCACAATCGTCAGACGATATTCGGCCCGCTGACGAATGCTGGTGGCGACGGATAAGTCAGCGCTAGCCAGCGCCTCCACGTAGGCGCCAATAACCATCTTGCTTAACTGGTCAGGCTCACGTGAAATCACGCCGTTTCCAGATGTCACGCGGTGCATCGTCTCTATCAGTTGGGCGGTGATGTCCGGACCGACTTGTAAATGCCGGGCCCCATCCGCCGGAAGGGGCAGTTCCCGGCCCAAGCGTTGCGCTGCCTCGATCTGAAGCCGTTCCCGGGTCACTGTCAATCCGATCCATTTTGCTTCCGTGCCGGCTCGATACAGGATATCGCTCCCTTCGGTATAGAGTTGTAGATGCCTGCGCCCCACGTGGATTCCATTCAGCCACGTCGGAACCCGCTCACCCCAAGCCATTCCGATACACAGATTGCCGGGCGCAAACTGTCCACGTGCTACGACTGGAAAACTGTAGTGGCCGCAATCGATGGAGAAATCCGGCGTGCGGAACTGTTCGACCGCCGCCCTGCAAGGCGCCCTGGAAAGGATGATATGCTCCAGGTCGGCGCGATCGAGCACCTCTCTGAACCCCTCGGAATCAAAGTCCCGGAATAGAAGGCGGTGATACATGGGCCGAACCTCAGACCCGCGGAATTGAAAACGTCGTGGCTCGCCGGCTGATTCCTCAGATTTTCGGAAAGTGGATAGCGGCGAAAATACGAACGGTTTAGGATCAGCTATCCGCATCGAATTCGAGACTGCAACATATCGCATTTCGCGTGTGGATAACGAGGCATGTCCCCTGATCTGGCAGATTGCCGAATAGGATTCGTTGCGGTCATCTTGGCGCACGCACTCAATGAGATTGTTATGTCGGCAGAGATCCTGGGCGTAATACCCATTAATGGTGAATCGATATGAAACCAATTTTAACCCTACGTAGAGTAGCCACACTCGCTGTCCTGGGTGTGACGACTGCCATTTCGTTCCTGCTGTGCGCGAACGCGCTGCAAGCACAGACGAAGAAGCCAAACATTGTTTTCATCATGGGTGACGATATCGGCTGGTCCAACATCGGCGCTTACAATCAGGGCATCATGTCAGGCCGTACGCCAAATCTGGATAAACTGGCCGCCGAGGGAATGCGTTTCACAGATTACTACGCTGAAGCCAGTTGCACAGCGGGTCGGGCCAACTTCATTACTGGTGAACTCCCGATTCGCACCGGACTTACGACCGTCGGTCAAGCTGGGTCGCCGCTCGGAATGCCTGACGAAGCGCCGACGGTTGCTACTGTCCTGAAAACGATGGGATATTCTACCGGCCAATTCGGCAAAAATCATTTGGGCGACCTTAACCGGTTTCTCCCGACAGTTCATGGTTTCGACGAGTTCTTCGGTTATCTTTACCACCTTGACGCTATGGAGGACCCCTGTCATTCCAATTACCCGCCGGCGATGAAGAGTCAAATCGGTCCTCGCAATGTACTCCATAGTTGGGCAACTGACGTTGATGATCCGACAGTGCAGCCTCGGTGGGGCAAGGTCGGAAAACAGAAAATTGAAGACGCAGGAGAACTCTGCCCGGAGCGGATGAAAACCGTCGACGACGAGATTTTATCGAAGGCGCTTGCGTTCGTGGACAAAGCCAGACAAGCCAACAAACCGTTTTTCTTGTGGCTCAATCCGACGCGCATGCACGTCGTTACGCACTTGTCGGATAAATACGAAAAGATGCGCACTCCGGAAAATGGATGGTCGGTCTATGAGGCGGGAATGGCGCAACTGGACGATATTGTTGGCTCGGTTATGCAATACCTGAAGGATAATGGCCTAGATAATGACACGATCGTCGTCTTCACCACAGACAACGGCGCTGAGAACTTTACTTGGCCTGATGGAGGACAAACGCCGTTCGCTGGTGGCAAAGGCACCGCACTGGAAGGTGGCTTCCGTGTGCCTTGTATCATTCGCTGGCCGGGAAACGTACCTGCCGGGAAGGTTGAGAATGGAATCATCTCGGGCCTCGATTGGTTCCCAACATTAGTAGCGGCGGCGGGCGATCCGAATATCGTCGAAGAACTGAAAGCCGGCAAGCAACTCGGCGAGCGTACCTACAAAGTTCATCTCGATGGCTATGATCAGACGGACTTTATCACGGGTAAGGGTCCCTCCAAACGGCATGACATCTTTTATTTGACGGAGGGCACGCTCTCGGCAGTACGCGTTGATGATTATAAATATCGCTTCACAGACCAGCCGACTGGCTGGTTTGGCGCGACCGTGAAAGTTGACTGGCCGTTTCTGGTTAACCTCCGGCTCGATCCATATGAGCGAACCGGAATCACAGGATCGATTAATTACTACAACTGGTTCGCTTACGAATTCTGGCGCTTTACGTTCGTTCAGAAGGAAATCGCGGCTGCTGCGCAGTCCTTTATTGACTTTCCCCCGATGCAGAAAGGTGCGAGTTTCAACTTGGAGCAACTGAAAGATGAACTCGCGAAAAAAGCTGCCGCGCAGGCCGGCCAGTAATTGCATAGGTGTTTGAAC
>DATBHS010000244.1:0-24549 GCA_036557345.1 Bryobacteraceae bacterium | reverse complement strand
CGCGCCGCAGATTGTGGGAGTTCCCAACGCCATAGACGCATTGGCCGTTCTGGTTTCTGCGCAAGACGGTAAAGGCCGGGTCGTTACGAACGCTGAAAATCCCGCTCTCATTCTGGACGGCAAGACGGTCGGAGCTGTGGGGCCGGAGGGCCTTGAGCTAGATCAACTCGGCAATACCGACCACGATCTGCAACTGGCACGAGACCGGGACCGGCAACGTTTCGTGCTGACGTATACATCGGCGCCAGTGCTCACCGCATTTGTAAAATCGGATCCGAACACAGGCATCATCGTAGTGAGGACTGGCCGCGACGGAGTCAACGTCTTTATCAATGACAAGCCATACCGCAGGATGACGGCAGATGGTCAAGTCAGGATTCCACTGAAGGTCGGCGAGTACACGATTCGCGTTCACAAGGAAGGTTTCATCGATCCACCGCCTCAGACGGCGGAGATAAAGAAGACGGAAGAAACGGCGGTTGAGTTCAAGATGGAAGCCGTTTCGCAGTTTGGAACCTTGCAAGTTCGCGGAGCGGTGCCGGGAACAACAATCTACATCGATAAGCAACTTGTGGGGACCGTTGGCAACGATGGGACTGCTAACGTCGAGAACGTCAAAGCGGGTGAACGTATGGTGGAGTTGCGCCAGAATGACGCAATTCCCAAGCGGCTGCTACGAATCTTTGGAGGGGGCGCTCCTGTCGTACTTTCCGGCGCCGATGTGCAGCTCGAAAAGACCATGACGGCAGCAAATCCCGTATCAGCCCCACCGCCGGCCGCGGCCCCGCCAGCCGAGACGCCACCGGCGCCGACAGTAACCACAGTGCAGGAGAGCGAACAAGTTCGCAAAGGCGGCGGATTCGTTCACTACTCCACGCCCAAAGCCGCAGGACAATACTCATTCGAAGCGCATGGAAAGCTGGGCGGGTTTCTGAAGCACGGAAAGCTACAGTGGTACGCGGGTTATCACGACACCGATAACTATGTCCTGTTTACGCTGGACGGCAAGCGCGCGATTGTTCGGGAAGTTCAGGGCGGAAAGTCGACCGAGGTCAGCCGCACCCCGTTTAACGCGGATTCGGATGAGTGGGTGCAAGTCGAGATGTCAGTCAAGCCGACGGATATTTCAGCACGAATTCGGAAACCCGACGGGACATGGAGTGAATTGGGCTCTGTAGCAACTTCAGGGCGAGATTTCACGCACGATAAGGTCGGTTTCTATCTTCCGGGAAACGACGAAATCACAATTTCAAAGTTCAGGTTCTCCAGCCACTGAAAATGAGAATTGAAGGAATCGAACAGCGTGGATGAGCGCGCCTTCTATCGAGAATCGCGAATCAGCAAGCCGGCCGCGCTGAATTGCTCGTTTTGCAGAACGATGAACGACTACGAGCTTCGCTGGTTAGTGCGCAGGAAAATAGACAGGCTTCCCCACAACGCGGACGAGCGCGACCGGGCCAAATTTGCGAAAGCGGCGAGTTATATGGTGCTGCTGGATGACAAGGTAAATTGCAAAAATCCCCGCTGCCGCCGAACGTTCGAAGTGTCTGGCATTAAGACAACTGCCTTTCTTACCGATTAGGTACGAGGCGTACTAGCCGACCGACCCCATTTCTAATTAATTTCGCTTTAGAAACAACCGTCTAACCGCGGCTGAGGAAACTGCGCCAAGTAGGCAGACATCCATGTATCAGGGAGACACCAAATATGGTGCGAACACTTGGAATGATTGGGAGCAGACTGACGGCAGCCGCAATTCTGCTAGGAGGACTTTCCTTGGCGGCTCAGGCGCAAGAAGATCCGCCAGACCGAGTCGCGCGGCTCAATTACATAAACGGAAATGTTTCAATGGAGCCGGCTGGTATTAATGACTGGGCGCCTGCCGATGTGAACCGGCCGTTTACGATCGGCGATTACCTATACACAGATCAAGGCGCAACCGCCGAGTTGCATCTGGACGTGGCAGCCATGCGGATGGGTTCGAATACGAGCTTCGGTTTTTTGAATCTCGACAACCGGACTGTGCAATTAAAACTCACCGAAGGCGATATGTATTTTCGGCTGCATGATTTCGGGCCGGATCAGGTGTTCGAAGTCGACACACCCAATGCGGCCGTGACACTGCTGCGTGACGGCACATATCGTTTTCGCGTGGATCCGAATGGAACGATGAGTTTCGTGGTTGTAAGGGAGGGACAGGCGGCGATTACGGGCGGCGGGCAGTCGTTTACTTTGAATCCGGGCAATAGCGCGACGCTTACCGGCACTGAGCAGTTGTCATTTGATATCGAAGCCGCTCCGGTTCCTGACGAGTTTGATAACTGGTGCCAGCAGCGCGATGCGCATGAAGAGCATCAGGCCTCGGCTCGATATCTTCCTCCAACCGTGATCGGCTCCGAGGATTTAGATGACTACGGCACTTGGCAAGAAACCGGCGACTACGGACCGGTCTGGTATCCGCGGACGGTCGCGGTTGGCTGGGCGCCTTATCAGAATGGACATTGGGCCTGGATCGAGCCGTGGGGATGGACCTGGGTGGACGATATGCCGTGGGGCTTTGCTCCCTTCCATTACGGTCGATGGGCGTACATCGGAAACCGTTGGGGTTGGTGTCCGGGCCCGATTGCACGCGTTGGCTATGCCGGTCCGGTGGTACGGCCATACTATGCGCCGGCGATGGTGGCCTGGTTCGGCGGCGCGCACTGGGGCGTATCTGTGTCCGTGGGTGGAGGACCGAGCCTGGGATGGGTGCCGCTAGGATTTGGAGAGATTTATACCCCTCCCTACACGTGCAGCCGCCCGTACTTTAACAACGTGAACGTGTATAACACGCGCGTTGTGAAAACGGTAAACATCACGAACGTCTACAACACGGTGTACGTGAATCACACGGTTTATAAGCAGCAATTTGTAAATGTAAGAGCTCCGAATTCGGTCATGGCGATGCAGCAGTCCGCGTTTGCCAGCGGGCGGCCCGTACGGCAAGGTGGAGTTGTCGTGCGCGAGGCCACCCTGACGCGCATTGCGCCGGCTGCGGTGATCGCACCTCCCGTCGCGCCCACGCGCCAGGGCGTGGCGCCGACATTAGGGCGAGCTACGCCGAGGCCCGCGGTCCAGGTTGTCCAAAGGCAGGTGATAGCGAGGAATGCTCCGCCGGCCGCGCCTGCTTCGTTTGCAGCACGCCAGCGGTACTTAAATACGCACGCGGACCAACCCCATAACTTTCAGGCGATGCACCAGGCTGTCGCTCCGCAAGTGCGCCAGGTAGCGGAGGTGAGAGTTGCGCCTCCTGCGCGAGCCGTTGCCGCTGTGCCTGGCGAGCATGGTGGAAACGCACCAGCGAACAACCGCCCGGCGGCTACTGCTCGCGAAGCCCGGCAACCGAATCCGGCACGGCAGCCGCAACCAGCACCCGCACCTGCACCAGCCCGCCCGGCAACTCCGGAGCGGCAAGCTACTATGCCCGCTCACGGCGTTCCACCCAATGTTCGGCAGGGGAATAAGCCGCAAACCGATAATGGCCGTTTTGCCGAACGAACTCGGCCCGAAACGAACGGAATGCCGGAACGGAATCAGCCTCAGCCGGCCCGTTCTACGGAACGAAGCCAACCGCGGCCACAGCAGCCGGCTTATCCGGAGCGGAATACGCCGCAACAGCGCACGTATACTGAGCAGCAACAGCGTCAGCAAACTCGCCCGCAGCAGCCAGGTTATCCGGAACGAGGACAGAACGGGGAAGAAGCGCGACCAGCACCGGCAAACAGGCAGGCAGCACCACCGAGGCAGGAATCGAGGCCGACCGAACAACATGGACAACCGCCGTCACATGGCGAACATGGGCGACCGCCGGATCATAAAGATAACCGGGATACGAAGGATCACCAGAAGTAGAAAACCCGGGTGCTCACCACGCTTGGCGATATAGGGCCAGCAGCGTAGCGGCGGTGCACGGGACGGGGTTTAACAGGTGACATCCGTCCTGAATAGCTTTCTCAGCTAGTCCGGGCAGAGCGTCTTCAGGAATACCGTAGTCGCGCAGGCGCGGAGAAATGCCACATCTCTCGTTCAGTTCGCGGGTGCAATCAGCGACATCCTTCCCGAGCTGATGGGTGAACTCGTGAAACCGGTCAGGAACCGCCGGGCGGTTGTATTCAAGTACGGCAGGCAACAACACGGCATTGCTGGTACCGTGGTGCATCCCAAATTCAGTCGAGAGGGGATGCGCAAGCGAGTGGACCGCGCCGAGGCCTTTTTGAAACGCGATGGCGCCCATCATGGCCGCGATCATCATTTCGCCGCGTGATTCGAGATCGTTCGGATCCGTCATAACGCGTGGCAAGTGCTGGTAAGCGAGCTTCGCGCCGCCCAACGCGATTGCATCGCAGATCGGATGGAAACCTTTGGCCAGGAACGCTTCCACGTTATGGGTGAACGCATCCATACCAGTACCCGCGGTGATTGCCGGCGGCATGCTGACAGTCAGCTCAGGATCGGCGATCGCAAGGTCCGGCATCAAGTAGGGGCTGAAGATCACGGTCTTGCGGTTTGTTTTTCCAAGCGTTACTACCGTGGAGCGACCCACCTCGCTCCCGGTTCCGGCCGTAGTCGGAACCGCGATGAACGGCGGAAGGTCGGCAGAAATTCTCGAGGACCCGCCGACGGTGTCGTCATATTCGGCGAGGTCAAATGGATGCGTGGCTTTTAAGCGAATCGCTTTGGCGGCATCGATCGCCGACCCGCCGCCCACGGCGACAATACTGTCGCAAGTACGGTTGCTGTAGAATGCTACCCCCTCAAGAACGTTCTGCTCGGTAGGATTGGGATCGACTCCCGAATAGACAGCGGCCTTGGGCAGGAGCGCTTCGATGCGCTTCATTACTCGTGTCCCAAGGAGGCCACGATCGGTTACGATCAGCGGAGCGCGCATGCGGCGCTTCTGCAACTCTTCCAGTAGGCGCCCGATGACGCCGGGCCCATACAGCACGCTGGTCGGGAAGGAGAATGTCGCTTGGCACATGGCGGAGTCGTCAGATGGCTTCAAAGTATCGTGAGAGCTCCCAATCAGTGACATGCCGGGCAAATTGCCTGATTTCCCAGATACGCGTGTCGGCATAATGTTCCACGAACTGCTCGCCGAACCAGCACCGCGCGGCTTCTGAATCTCGGAACCGGCAGACCGCCTCGTTCAGGTCGCGCGGAAGGGGTTCGCAACCAGTCGCGGTATAGCCGTTAGTGCTGGCCGGCGGGGGTTGGAGGTTACGAGCGATGCCTTCCAGGCCGGACGCAAGGCTGGCAGCGATCGCGAGGTACGGATTCATATCGGCGGCCGAGAGTCGCAGCTCGATGCGCGTGCTCTTCGCAGTTCCGGGGATGGCGCGTATGGCGGTGGTCCGGTTATCGTTGCCCCAGCTTGCATTCGTGGGAGCCCAGGTACCGGGCACGGTCCGCTTGTACGAGTTGATGGTTGGCGCAATCATGGTCATGAATTCCGGAAGCAATTTCACAAGGCCCGCAATGTAGCTCTGCATGAGAGCGGATGCGCCAGCGCCTTCCTCGAAGAACAAATTTTTACCAGTGCCATCACAAAAGAGGCTCTGGTGAAGGTGCCCGCTTGATCCGGGTAGGTCGGCGTTCCATTTTGCCATGAAAGTCGGGATCACGCCGTGACGAGCGCATATTTCCTTTACGGCAGTCTTGAACAGTACCGCCCTATCTGCCGCGGAAAGCGCATCATCAACGTCGATAGCCGCTTCGAAGACACCGGGACCTGTTTCGGTGTGGAAGCCTTCGAGAGGGATGTCGAAGCCGGCAAGCTGATCGATCAGATCGAGCACGAGCTGAGAACTCTGAGATGCGCGAAGAACGCTGTAGCCACACATCCCGGGGCTCAGCGGCGTCAGTTTTCGAAAGTCTTTCTCGCGGAGCGTCTGCGGTGTTTCACGAAAAATCCAGAATTCATATTCCGCAGCGAAGCGGGCACAAAATCCCGAAGCCTTCGCACGTTCCACTACTCTCTGCAGCACCTGGCGAGGGGAAATCGCAAGCGGCTCGCCGTTCTTTCCGAAAAGATCCACCAGGAAGAATGCGGTATCGGGCTCCCATGGAATCGTGCGAAAGGTTGTGTAATCGACCCGAGCCCGCGCGTCCGGGTATCCGGTGTGCCAGCCCGTGTATTTGCAGTTGTCGTAGAGTGAATCCGCAATATCCCAGCCAAAGATCACATCGCAGAATCCGAAACCGGAAGCCGAGGCGGCAAACTTATCGAGGCTAATATACTTGCCGCGCAGGATTCCATCGACATCGGTAACACCAAGCTTGATCCTGCGGATCTTCTGCGCTGCCAGGCGCTCGCGCACATCGTCCGGCAAGTTCATAAGCCAACCCAAACAGACTTTACATTTGTATATTGATCGAGGGCATAAGAGCCCAGATCGCGGCCGAATCCGCTCTGTTTGTATCCGCCAAATGGCGAGGCGCTGTCGAACCCGTTATAAGTATTGATCCATACTGATCCGGCTTTGATGCGTGCCGCCATGCGATGGGCCAGACGGATGTCGCGCGTCCACACCGCCGATACCAGGCCATAGATTGTCCCGTTTGCGATCTGCACGGCTTCGTCCTCGTCTTCGAAGCGGATCGTGGCCAGCACGGGACCAAAGATCTCCTCCTGCGCTACCTTCATCTGGGGACGAACTTCTGTGAAGATTGCCGGCCGGATGAAGAATCCTTTCGCTTTCGCCCCCTCGGTGTCGCGATCGCCGCCGCAGCTTAGCTGAGCGCCTTCCTCACGTCCGGCACGTACGTAGCCGAGAACGCGCTCCAATTGCTGGGCAGATATTTGGGAACCCATCTCCGATGAAGGATCGAACGGGTCGCCGACCTTCATCGCTTTCGCGCGGCGGGTCAATGCGTCAAGGAAGCGGTCGTGCACCTCCGCATGCACCAGAAGGCGTGAACCCGAGCTGCATACCTCGCCTTTGTTGGCGTAAATGCCCCAGAATGCAGCCTCGATGGCCGCATCGAAGTCGCAATCCGGAAAAATGATGTTCGGGTTTTTCCCTCCGAGCTCGAGGCTCAAACGCTTGAGGTTTGTTTCCGCTGACGCCTTGAGGAGCGCGCGCGCTGTCCGGATACTACCCGTGAAGCTGATTTTATCGATATCCATGTGGCGCCCCATGGCTTCTCCAGCGCTAGCTCCATAGCCGGTAACTACGTTGACGACACCGTCGGGAATGCCTGCCTCGACGCACAACTCGGCCAGCTTAAGAGCAGTGAGCGGTGTGAGTTCAGAGGGCTTTAGCACGACAGAACACCCGCAGGCCAGCGCCGGAGCGAGCTTCCAGGTGGCGATACAAACGGGATAGTTCCATGGAACAATCGCTCCAACTACGCCGACCGGTTCACGGAGTGTGTAATTCAGAAACGGTCCGTCGACCGGGATCGTCTCGCCATAGATGCGCCTGATCCAGCCGGCATAGTAACGGAACGAATCGATGCCCGGATTTACATCGCCGCGCAGAGCTTCGCGATAGGTCTTTCCGTTCTCAAGCGCAAGTATCCCGGCCAGCTCTTCTTTGTGTTTCTCGATCAAGTCGGCGACGCGGTGAAGAATGCGCTCCTTTTCGGACGGGTCTTTGCCGCGCCAGGTTTGGTCTTCAAAACTTCTCCGGGCAGCCCGAACCGCAGCGTCTACGTCCTCAGTCGAGGCGTCCGGCAACGATAGAAGAAGCTCGCCCGTCGCAGGGCTGCGGACATCGATTTGAGAAGAAGATTTACCCGCGACGTGACGGCCATCGATGAAGTGCTCGGGCGAAGGTAGATGACGGCGAGCTTCCGTTGCGGTCAAGTTCGAGATTCCTTTACATGAAATC
The DNA here is from genome assembly GCA_036557345.1 of Bryobacteraceae bacterium. Lineage (GTDB taxonomy): Bacteria > Acidobacteriota > Terriglobia > Bryobacterales > Bryobacteraceae > Bog-105. The sequence goes on along the minus strand of DATBHS010000244.1, from coordinate 16,678 downwards.
CGCCAGCTGCGCGCGCCCACTCAGGACCCGCGAACGTTCGCCGGACAGTAAGCCAATACATGATCAGAAGTATCGCAACGACGCCGCCAAGCGTTTTCCCGGCAAGCTGGTTGGGTGGCATGATAAGCACTACGGCAATCAGGATTGTATAGGCGATCGCGATCCAATTAATGAATTCGCCGGAGCGTCCAATAGTCCAGCGCGCCTCCGAAGTCCATGAAGGCGACTGATGACGGGCTCGCACGGCGAAAATGACAGGGATAATGTAGGCGATGTAAAGAGCGACGGTACTCAGCGAAGTAACAATGGGAACTGCGCCTGACCAAGCCATAGTTAAGAGGCTGGCAATGATGATCAGCCAGATCGCCGGACCGGGTGTTCCATGGCGAGCATTCACGCGAGAAAAGAAACCGGCGAAGGGAAACCCTCCATCACGCGCCAACGCATAGACTGCTCTCGAGGCAGATGTAGCGCAAGAGAGACCGCAGAACCACATCGCCATGGAGGCCAGCGCCGCGAGGGCGTTTCCGATTCTGGGGCCCAAGCCGCTGCTGAGAATGGCAACGGCCGCTGGAACAGGATTCCCCTGCATATCTTTGGCAGAGAGAACAGCCGGTACCGAGTGGATGGCAAGTGTCAAGGCGAGCAATAGTGCGTAACCCGCAATGCCTGAGACAGCGACGGAAAGGACAATGCCCCATGGCGCGCTTCTCCGGGCGTTCGAAGTCTCCTCCGCCATGTGTGCCGAGCCATCAAATCCGGTATAGGTCCACTGCGCTTGTAATAGCCCAAGAAGAAATAGCCAGATGTAGGGAGCATGGATCCCGGGGCGCGGATTGGCCGTAACCAGAAAAGAAAGAGGTTGAAGGGGAGCGAACATGAGCAGGGCCGCGACCAGCGCGACAACGCCGACTATATGAACCGACACGCTGACATCGTTGAGAAGCGCTACGAGCTTCACGCCATAGTGATTCAGGACGCCATGAATGAACAGCGTAAAAGCGAAAACCAGGAAGATATTGCGGGGAGAGACGGGTATCCGAAAGAACGGAAGAATGAATTGAGCGCAACTATAATTGATCCCGGCCTGCGCAGCAATCAGACCTATGATATTCATCCAGGCGACAAACCATCCGGCGCCAGGATTTCCCAGCGCAGTCGCCCAGTGGTACATCGCGCCGGATGTAGGAAATGCGGAACACAGTTCGGCCATGCTGATGGCCAAAGCCAAAGTGAAGATGGTTGCGACCGGCCAGCCCAATGTCATCTCGCGCGGCCCACCCAGGTCGAGTCCGTAGCCGTAAAGCGTGACCGCGCCGGTGAGGATCGAGATGATGGAAAAGGAGATGGCGAAGTTCGAAAACCCTCCCATGTCACGGAAGAGTTCCTGGGTGTAGCCGAAGCGATGGAGGTCCTGCGAATCGGATGCCTTCATGCCATGTCTGAGCGAATCGCGCCGGGCAGAGGTTTGCCCTTCACGCCACTATACTCGCGGTAATCGAATCCCAACAAATCGAGAATCGTAGGAGCAACGTCGCGCTGATAGCACGGGGCCGTATTCGTCGCTTCTCCAGTTGCGGGCGTATCCGGACCGATCACTGCTGCCCATATCTGTTCGTCACCTGGAACGTCGGGGCCATGATTCGAAAAATCTTCGAGTGTACTGCCGCGGCCATGGTCGGTGGTCAGGACGAGGCTGGTTGCGTCACGATACCTGGATGACGCCTGCAAATACGTCCAGAGGTCGTGTAGAGCGCGATCCAGGAACCGCAAGCTCTCGAGGACGCGGTCATAACGGCGATTATGCGACCAGTCATCCGTTTCATCGAAGGAGATGAACATGTGCTCGGGAAGTTCTTTGTCGAGATATTCCATCGCCAGGCCAAAGGTGAAGGCGTCATGACGGGCGCTGTCTTCAAGGAACCTGGCATCAAACTGAAGCTTATTCAACTCATCGGCGCGCGCAGAATTCTTGGGCAAGTCAGAACGCTGGTAGCCCGCGTTGATGAACAGCTCGCCGGGAACGCTTTCGGCACTGTACCTGAAGTTATCCCAAGATGCGAAAACAGCGACCTGCTCGGACCTTAATTTCTGCTTCTCTTTCAGAAATTGAAGGAACGATGGAGTCGGGTTCTGAACGTTATCGTTTCCCCTGATGAGATCGTCCTGTGCCCGGCCCGTCAGGATTTCCGAATACCCGGGATAGGAGACCCGGTAACGATTCGTCACTTGCATGGAGCTGCTCTTCGTGACGTTGCCGAAGAGAATGCCTTGAGGGACAAGCGTCTTCCAGAAAAAGGGCATGAGGGCTTCGCGACGTTCTTCCGGAGTTGGGCGCCAGAGCTGCTTGCGCAGGTCCGCAGCATCCGCCATACCCGCCGTTTTGGCCTCCATCAGCTTCGGGTCTATGCCGGTAAACAGGTCCTGCCAGCGAACGCCGTCAGAAGTGAAGAGAATGACGTGCCTGGTTTTTCGTTGCGATGCAGGAGCCCGCCCGAGTAGTTGTTGTCCGAAAAGATCTGCCAGTGCGACTGCGGTTGGGAAAAAGGTTCTGCGGTCCATTTGTGGGGTTAGGCTTCATTATGCCCCCGTGCACGCCGAATGTTTGCATTTCTTCGTCGACGCGCTAAGCGGCCCGGGCATGCCCGGCCCCTACGGCAGACCACAGATCTCGATGGTCTGGTGCTGAAGCAAACGTGCCATGCACGCGTGCCCCACCCGTCCGCCCCTATGCGGCTTTCAGTTCGCGGCTGACCTGATCGACGACGGAGCGGAAGGTGGTGCGCATGACGTCGAAGGGGATACGCATATGACCGGGAAGCGGGGCTTCGATGGTCTGACGAATGTCGGAATCGGTTTCGAGGTCGTGCGCCTTGGCGTTGGCGAGGCGAGTACGGGCTTCATTGAGCTCCGCTTGCTGACGCGCGTGGCTCTGCTGCAATTCAAAGCCAATTTCGGCCTTGCGCTTGTCGGCTCTGAGCTTTACGAGCGTGTTGAGCGCTTTGTAGAAGGCGCGCTCATGGGTGGTCTGATAGCGAAGATAAAGCCCGAGTTGCTTTTCATCGCAGGAATCGCCGTCAAAGCTGAGCGACTGGAAACGAAGCGCACGCTGCATCAGCCAGTAATGCTGCGCCATGCTTTCGACGAGCAGGATTTCGGTCGGGTTTTCCGGTTTGTGTTCGGCCCGCAGTCCTTCGTAGAGTTCATCGAAATCTTCTCGAACTTCGTCAGAGAGGATCATGAAGGCTCCAGCGAGACCATGACGGAAGGCGTTCAAGCAGATCTTTGCTTTCCCTTCCGCGGATTTCGGACCGCCGCTGAGTTGGGAATTCTTTTGATTTGCCGCGATCTGGGCTTCAGTAGACATAAGCTGCTTGACCCTAGCACGGAAGAGGCAAAAAACGGATCGAGGCACATGGCGAGAACAGCGTTAACTGTCGAAGCCAAAACAAGATAGAAATATTTTTGTCGGCTGTCACCAGATCAACGCGCAAAGTCGAGTGTTGCGGGATTTCCACCGCAGATCAGAACGCCGACGCGTTCTCCCGGTAGCGGCTTATAGGCGCCGGAGAGCAACGCCGAAAATGCAGCAGCGCCACCCGGCTCGGGAGCGACACGGAGCACGTTCCAAAGGGCGCGTTGCGCTTCAAGGATGGCGTCATCTGTGACCAGAACAACGCGCTCGATGAATTGTTGCGCAAAAGGAAACATCAGCTCGCCCACGCGGCGCGGAGCGAGAGAGTCGGCGGCAACGCCTCCTGCTTCGGCATCCACGGGGCGGCCCGCTTCCAGCGCCTTAAAGAGCGTAGGCGCGGCTAGCGGCTCAACGCCTATAATCTTCACGCGGCCGGCATACCAGCCCGCTACGCCTCCAATGAGGCCGCCGCCCCCGACAGCAATGAGGAGTGTGTCCAAATCGGGCACTTGGCTTTCCCACTCCAAGCCGAGTGTTCCCTGCCCCAACAGAGTTTCCAGTTGATCGTACGCATGAATCGGCAGCGCACTGCTTTCGGTGGCCCAGGCTTCGCTCGCAGCGAGTGCGTCTGCGTATCGTTCCCCGGCGACGGATACCTGAGCACCGTACGCATCGAGACGGGCAAGCTTCGCATTCGATGTGACGGTAGGAACGAATATTCGGGCCGGCACACCGAGTTTGTTCGCGGCATAAGCCACGGCAACTCCATGATTCCCACCCGAAGCAGCGACGATACCCGAGGCCGGCACTCTCCTGGTGAGCAGGTTCGTAAATGCACCACGAGCTTTAAAGGAGCCAGAATGCTGCAGGAGTTCCAGCTTGAAATGCAAGCGGCCGGGAGTGAGTCCGAAATCGGCGGCATCGGTCTCAATGCAGGGAGTCCGCCGGATGTGAGGACAGATCAACTCGTAAACGGCGGAGATGCTTTCGCGGGTGAGTACTTCAACTTGGGTCACTCGTTCATCTTCGCGCGACTCCGCCCTGACCGCGAAAGAAGAAGGGTCGTATTCGACTGCCTATGCCGTCGCCGCCAGGCCCTGGACAGCCGCAGGCCCGCGCAAACGCTCCATTCCATTGATTCGGAAAGTGGAGCGTCCACAAGCGCAAGGCTCCGAATTGATGACCGCCGCCAGCCCGGTGCAAAGAGCCCTGACGCCCGGCATCTCAAAGTGAAGCTCCCTACCAATTAACCGGGCGTGCACACCAGGCTGCAGATGCCAGCCTTCCTCTGCTTCACAATCTGTAGCGAGCAGAGTCCCATCGCCGGCGACGACCACTTCGTACACCGGCACGCCGAAAGATTGCCAAAGGAGGACGCGCAGCGTGTCGCTCAGGGGCGATTCGCCGCAAGTGGTGAGCACAAAAACAGCATGATTGACGCTGTCAAGATTCAGGATTCCCCTATGGACCTGTTCCGACAATCGCTTCAGGGAGCCTGCATGTCCGACGAGGATGCGGGGCCGGAAACGCTCGATATTGTGCCAGTCATCGGGCGCGAAGGTCACGGCACGGTCGATTACCGATACGCCTGAGATTTGCGCGAGACGAATGTTCGCCGGGATTCCAAAGGGCAGTTTGTTTCGTTCAGCCCTTTGGGAGCGAAATCGCAGGCCCAATGACAGTCGCTTCATCTCACCGTCCTGAAAACAAGGTAGCGAAAAGAGGGAGACGTCGCGATTCAGGTTTATCCGACAGGGAGATGAAGCTGGCTGGCGCTTTCGCGCTCCGCATCCGGCCGGTTCAGAGTGAAGGCAGCAACGACCTTTTTGTTCTTCAGCCACCAGGCACTGAAGCTTGAGGACTTCACATCGCCTTGGTACTCCGCCCGTTCCGCGCCTGCTGTGTCGCCCCAGAATTCATAAGACAGATCGAATACGTCGGAGAAGAAATAGGGAATATGCTGGAATGGTTCCGGCTGGCCGGACAAACGGCGGACGAGATATTGACCCTGTGTCACGGCGTTGTCCCAATGCTCGACGCGGCGCCGTTTCGTGAAAAGAATGTCCTGATAGTTTGCCACGTCACCGGCGGCGTAGATGCCGGCTGAGCCCGTTTCCAGAAACTCATTCACGAGAATTCCGTTTTGAACCTGGAGACCGGGCGCTTGCGCAAGGTCGGTAACGGGCGTAACGCCGATTCCTACGACCACCAAATCGGCTTCCAGCTTCACGCCGGTGGACAGCGATACCGAGCCTTTGCCGATCTCTTGAATCTTCGCGCCGCGCATGAAATGCACACCGCGATCGGCGTAATACTTCTCGAAAAACTGCGACATCTCCGGGGTGAAAAAACTCTTCCAGACTCGATCCTCCGGAAACACCATCGTAGTTTCCCGGCCCTGTTGTGCGCTCTGCGAGGCTACCTCCATTCCGATAAAACCGCCACCCACGACCGCTACTTTGGAGGCGCTCTTCAGCGCATCCCGCAACCGCGCCGAGTCGCTCATCGAGCGCAGATAAAGCACGTTGTCGTGATCTGATCCAGGAACATCCAGCGTGCGGACGCGCGCACCCGTCGCAAGAACCAGGTTCCGGAAACGGAATACTTCACCCGTGTGATTCAATACCTGCTTGCCGGGGATGTCGATTCGGTCAATCTGAGTTTTCAGGTGGATGCCAACGCCATGTTCGCGATAGAAGCTCTCCGGGTTAATCAGGACACTCTGCTCGTTATCCTTTCCCGCCAGAAAGGTTTTGGAAAGCGGAGGACGCTCGTAAGGAAGCGCGTTGTCCGCCGACACGATGCCTAGTTCCCCCGGCTTCAGACCGCGCTCCACAAATTCCTTGGCCGCATACCCGGCTACCATGCCGCCACCCAGAAGAATCGTTTGATACTCGTGCATGTTCAGAGGATATCCGAGCGATCCGGGCGCGAGATGCCACGATGAAACAAATCAGTCGCCGGAATCGTCCGTTGAGTTAATCCTAAGAGCGGATTTTGCTGTTTACCGCTTCTGAATCGCGGACCGAAGGAGGACGGCGGCAGGAAAGCGAAGGTACCGCAAGAAGCGGCGGCCAGGTGATGCGGCGTGGAGCAGGGTTTTTGCCGTCTCCCCTGCTTTGTGGCGGCTCCGGGAACGGTAAAATCGTTCAATCAGAACAGTCCGGGGAACCAACACGTAAAAGACCGTGTTATCTCCCCCGCCGCTCTGGACCTGGTACGTGAGCCTGCTTCAGTTCATAACGGCGATTCCCCTGGATGTGCGGCGCGGCAGCGGTTGCTATGTCGGAACAAGCACACTCGTTACGGCGCTTCGCCAGCTTGGGATCGATGTCGCGATGGTTACTCCAAACCTGGTCACGCCCACTTATACAGCTACGCGGGTGTTGTTCAATGAAACGCTGCGATGGCGGCGCTTCGAAGGCGACGCGACGGTTGGCATTGATGCCGACGGCTATCGAGTCGCAGGCAAGCGAAATGGGCTTCCCCACATCGCGTGCATAAAGGGAGTCCTGGGCGATGCGGTGCGCTTCGAAAGCGGCGTGACCCGCGCAAGCATTGCGTTTCAGGCAAAGCTCGAGGCAAAACATGCGAGGCGCGCCAGCCTGGTCATTACGGTAAGCGAATACTGCGCACAACGATTGAAAGACCTCTACGGCGTAAACGGCGCCGAGGTAGTTCCGGAGCTGATTGACCTGGAGACCTGGCAGAAATTATTCCGCGCAAATCCGGCTGACACCTGCCCGCGCAAATTTACTGTTTTCTCGGTGTGCCGGTTTTATCCGCGAAAGCGCCTGGAGGTGCTGCTAAGGGCTGCCGCGGCACTGCGGAGCCGTATCCCGCAGCTGGAGATTCGAATTGGGGGTAATGGTCCGGAGTATCAGCGGCTGCGTCAAATCCATTCCGATTTGCGCCTCGAATCAACAGTACGCTGGCTCGGCGACTTGAGCATGAACGCGCTAGCCGCTGAATACAACCGCGCAGACGTCTTTTGCTTGCCCAGCATACAGGAGGGCTTCGGCATTGTATTTCTGGAGGCCATGGCGGCGGGCAAACCGATTGTGGCAGCCCGTGCCGCAGCCGTGCCGGAAGTCGTCCGCAAAGGAATTCTCGTTGAGCCTGACAATCCGGAAGCGCTGGCGGAAGGGATCATACGTCTCTATCGTGACCCGGATCTGCGGCATTCGCTCGCTTCCGAGGGCCTGGTAGATGTTGACCGATTTGCAATGGAGAGCGTGGCCAAGCGGTTTTTGGAAAAAATAGCCAGCATCGTGCCGGGCGTGAGAATGGCCCAAAGCGTGGAAGCCGAGCATGCGAGTTGAGGACCGGCATAACCTATGGAAGGGATTTCTCGCCGGTGCCATAGGCGGTTTGGCCGGATCATTAGCCATGAGCCGGTTCCACGCACTTATCGCCCCGAAGCCTCAAAGCAGCTCTGCGTCAGGAAAGGAAGATTCCACGGTACTGGCAGCCGCTGCGATCTCTCGCGCTGTTTTCCATCACGAATTATCCGCAGGACAGAGGAAGCTAGCTGCGCCCGGTATGCACTACGGCTTCGGGGCCAGCATGGGATCGATTTACGGAATGCTGGTCGAGGCTTTACCGCCCGCATACCTAGGTTGGGGGTTACCTTTCGGCGTCGCTGTTTGGTTAGGCGCTCATGTGATCACCGTCCCTGCACTGGGCCTTTCAGAACCTGTTACGCAGTCGGCCGCTGCTGCTGAGGCTGCGGAATTTGGCGGCCACCTCGCGTACGGAGCAGTCGTCGAGGGACTCAGACGAGTCTTACGAAATCGTTTACTTCGATAAGCAGCGGCGTTCGTGCAGCCGCTCCAAATTCTGAGACAGAATCTGCTCTGCTTTCTGCTTGTCGAGTCCGAGCTCATACAGGGCGGTTGCCTGCTGGTCGAGAATGGCGGCATGCCACCCGCGCGGGAAAAAGCTTGAATCGGTTCCGAATAAGAGACGGTCTGTTCCGAGCAGGTCAATGGTCCGGCGGAACACCGCGCGGAGATCCAGCCCTTCATACAACATCCAGCGATTGGTGCTCGAGGTGTCCAGGTAAACATTCGGGCAGAGATCGGCGAGCATCAATGCCTCGCGAAATAGCCCGGCGCCGAAATGTGGAACGATAAAGCGAATACGAGGAAAACGCAGCGCTATTGGATGCAGGTCCAGAGGATTCGAAAAGCGCATGTCGAAGGGACTCGCGAGGCCTAATTTCTTGCGGACGCCTACGCTGAGCGCGCCGCAATGGACGAAGACAGCCAGCAGGTGCTCGGAAGCGAGCTCGAATAGCGGAATCAGGCGCAGATCAGTGATGGAGAACGCGTGCATGGCCGGGAACAGGCACACGCAGTGGAGATGGGGATTCGCCACGGCGGCATTGAGCCGGTCCAACGCATCGGCATGCAATGGATTCAGCATGAAGTAGCCATAGAAACGTGCAGGATGGGCACTCACCGCCGCAGAGACGCTCGCTTCATCGCCGGGTACGCTGGCAATCAAACACGCCCTGCGAACTCCGAAGCGGTCCAGCTCCGCTGCCCAGCGCCTCCCAAGTTGCGCGGCACTTGAGGCAGGGATCTCCCAATTCAGCAAGGGCCCCAGCGCTTCGGCGCTCTCGAGCTTTTTTTGCTGCGCGAGCCCCGAGTAAAATTCGCGCGAGAAGAAATGCACGTGCGCGTCGTTGACAGGTAGGTCGCCCCACGGAGTCTGGGACATACTCCGTCGATTGTAGCGAGCGCCGGAGAGCATACGCCATTAACGTGGTTTCATCATGCCTCACTCTTTCTGGTTGGAACGGTGGACATGTTGGGGCACATCGAAAAGTCAGGAAGCCGGTTAACAGAGCTTCCAAAATAGAACCGAAAAGGAGATTGCCATGATGAAAAGGGTTGGAGTCCTGGCATTGGCGTTATCGGCTGGGATGGCCGTCTTTCAACCGGTCGCGGCAAAGGCGGCAGACTGGCATGATCGCGACGGACGTCACCATCGCCGCGAATACCGTGAGCGGGATCGCCACCGCGATCGCGATTGGCGGCGAAACCAATGGCGGGAACACGAACGATGGGAGAACCGGCGCAACCGGGGCTATCTATATTTCAACTTCGGGACCGCTCCGCGTTACTACTACACGCCCGCCGCACCTAGCTATAGCTATCCGTACGGCTCGTATTCGTATAGTCAATGCCCCTACTAGCGATCGGGGACTGCCTGGAATTTGGACATTCCGTCGATCTCTGATTGCCCTTGATACTGAGCGGGAAGCGTGAGCGCCCTTGACCGATGAACGCGTTGGAACCGATGCGCCTACGGATGGGGTCGCTGACGCTCCCGGCTAAGTTTCGAGATGCTGTTTTGCGCAAGACGACGGCAACGTTGCACTGGATTGTCTCTTCCAGCTTTGAAAACTCCACCCTGGCCCGGATAGCATGCCCGCGCGCGGTTTAAACCCGAACTTGTAATCCTCTTCCGGGTGTCCGCTTTCGCACAGCGCCGTTCCGCGAACGATATTATGTCCTCCGGAGCTGTTTCTCGTTTCATAGGCTTAGATCATGCTTGAGGTTGCCGTCCACGTGCAGGGGCCGAGGCAATGGAACGCCTGTTCCCGGAGTTGAAGTTTGTCCTGCGCGACCTGGTAAAGAACCAGCTGTTCACGGGCACGGCGATCCTCTCGCTGGCGCTCGGAATCGGTGCGAATTCGGCAATCTTTTCACTGCTAGACCAAGTTTTGCTTCGCAGCTTGCCGGTCAAGGATCCGCAGCAGCTCGTATCTTTCGACTGGGATGGTGCGTACTCCGGGTTCGCCTGGGGCGCGCACACCTTCTCTTACCCGATGTACGTCGCCTTTCGCGATAAGACAAGCAGCGCCTTCAACGGCGTGATTGCGCGGTTCGGTACCCCAATCGACGTCGGTTGGAAAGGCGCAGCGGAGAGGGCGAACGCCGAACTGGTATCGGGAAACTACTTCGAGGTGCTCGGGGTTGGACCTTCCATTGGAAGAACGTTTATGTCCAGCGATGATCTGGTGCGAAACGCGGAACCCCACGTAATTCTGAGTTACGCCTACTGGCAGAAGCGATTCAGAGGGAATCCGAGCATATTGAACCAGATCGTCGATGTGAACGCACACCCTATGACGGTGATTGGTATCGCGCAGCGAGGATTCAAGGGGACAGATCCGGGAGCTATGGCCGATGTCTTTGTACCGATGATGATGAAGGCCATGGTGACACCCACATGGGACAAAATGGACGATCGCCGCGCGATATGGCTGAACATCATCGGCCGGCTGCGGCCGGGCATTTCAGTCAAGCGGGCGGAAGCCGCGGCAGAGGTTGTATATCACCAGGAGCAGAACGAAGACCTGAAAGTAAACCCTCATACTACGCCGCGCTTCCGAAGCCAATACTTGAAAAACAAGTTCACGCTGGTGGATGCCGGGCGAGGTCTTTCCAGCATACGGGACCAGTTTTCGACACCTCTTCTTGTGCTGATGGCCATGGTCGGAACGCTGCTGCTGATCGCGTGCGGCAACGTAGCAAATCTGTTGATAGCCAGGGCCGCGGCCAGGCAAAAGGAGACCGCAGTGCGGCTTTCGCTCGGCGCAAGTACGTTCGCGATCATCCGCCTGGTCCTGATCGAGAGCCTCGTTCTCGCGCTTGCCGGCGGCGCACTGGGCCTGCTTATGGCATCGTGGAGCGGCTCCGTTCTGATGCGCGTTCTGCCGCTTGACACGCTTGCTCCGCTGATTTCGACTTCGCCGGATAAGCGCATTCTTCTTTTCACATTCGCGGTGAGCATTTTGACCGCCGTGTTGTTTGGGCTCATACCGGCTTTACAGATCGCAAGGCCGGACCTGATGCAAACGTTGAAGAGCGAAGCGCGCGCGGTGATCGGCGGGCACCTAAAGCTTCGCAAGAGTATGGTAACGGCCCAGATCGCGCTCTCCCTGCTTCTCTTAATCGGCGCGGGACTGTTTACGCGCAGCCTCTACAAGTTAATGGATACGGCAACAGGGATCAGAACCGATCACGTGCTGAGCTTCTCTCTCGATCCTTCCTTGTCCAATTATTCCGATCAGAAAGCACGACGACTCTTCCAACAACTCCAGGCAGATGTAACAGCTATCCCCGGCGTGCAAGCCGTATCGGCGGCCGAGCAGGGGTTGCTCGCCAACAACCAGGAGATGGACACCACGCGGGTTGAAGGGCATTCCTACAAAGAAGGCGAGAACCTGAATCCCACCGTGAACCATGTTCTTCCTGGTTTCTTCTCTGCTATGGGCATTCCTCTACTGGCTGGCCGCGAATTCACCAACCGGGATCTCTTCGGAGCGCCAAAGGTCGCGATCGTGAATGAAAGCTTCGCGCGGTACTTTTTCAAAGATCGAAATCCGCTCGGACTTCACATCGGCTTCGGCGATCCTCTCCGTGCAAAAACTGATATGGAGATTGTGGGAGTCGTGAAAGATGTTAAGCAGATTGACCTCAAGAAGGCGCCTGAAAATCAAGTCTGGACCGCATCGCTGCAAAGCGAGCGCCCTTCAGGCATCACGTTTTACGTGAGGACTTACAGCGATCCGAAAACCATGTCTGTCTCAGTGCGCCGCGCAGTCCGAAGAATCGACCCGGCACTGCCCTTATTCGATATCAAAACTCTCACAATGCAAATCAACGAGACGCAGTATGTAGACCGGTTAATCAGCATGCTTTCCGCCGCATTGGGCATCCTGGCTACATTGCTGGCGGCTGTCGGTCTCTATGGCCTGATGGCTTACACGGTGGCTCGGCGCACGCCGGAACTCGGCATCCGGATGGCACTCGGGGCGCAACGCAGAACCGTTCTCAAGCTCGTTATGCTGGAAGTCTGCGGGCTCACCGCGATCGGAATTGGAGTGGCTTTACCGCTCAGTGTCGGCTTGGGCCGCTATGTTCAAAAGCAGCTGTTCGAAATTCGGCCGAACGATCCACTCACGTTCGTATCGGCAACGGTTGCGCTTGTGCTGGTTGCGCTCCTGGCGGGATACATACCCGCACTCCGAGCCACTCGCATCGATCCTGCACTTGCGCTGCGCTGGGAATAAGTAGCTTCCCAGGCTTCACGAGCGGCAGCCCGGAGTGCGGAGAAGCCTATATCGTTCGTCTACGACCGGCCAACAGGCTGATCAGGAACAGAACGATGAAGATTATAAAACAGATTTTGGCGATTCCGGCTGAAGCAGCGGCAATACCGCCAAAGCCGAGGACGGCGGCAATGATCGCGATGACCAGAAACACCCAGGCATACCAGAGCATGTAGTTATATCCTCCGCCTAGAGTGAAGCAAGTCCTTTGCCAGCGCAGAGGAAGCGCTAATTTTCAAGTAGAAGGAACCAATAAGTTTCGGGTTGACAGATATTTGCGACACGCCGCAAAGCCTATATTGCACGACTGTCGGAGCATGGCAGCTCAGGTAAAAATTGCGAACATGGAAGTTATGGCGTTCGCATTCACAACCTCATACCTCGAAGATTCCCTCGCAGTCTTTCGCCAGTACAAGAAACTCGCGGAAGGCGCGATGGCCCAGGTCGCGGACGATGAACTTAACGCTGCGCTGGATCCGGAGATGAATTCAATTGGCCAGATCGTCAAGCATCTGGCCGGAAACATGCGGTCACGCTGGACCGACTTCCTGACAAGCGATGGAGAAAAACCGGACCGAAATCGTGACAGCGAGTTTGTCGAACCCCCCGCCACCCGGGAGGCCGTGATGAAGCTGTGGGAAGAGGGTTGGGGGCGAGTGTTTGACGCTCTCGAGCCGCTGACAGAGGCCGATCTCAGCCGCACCGTGACAATCAGAGGCGAGCGGCACTCAGTCATGCAGGCCATCAACCGCCAGATCGCGCATTATGCGTGTCACTGCGGGCAGATCGTTTTCCTGGCGAAACACCTCCAGCACGAGCAATGGAGATCGCTCACCATCCCGCGTAACCGATCCACGGATTTCAATCGCCGTGTGTTCGCTGGAGAAGCGAGCCAAAGGTAGAAGGCGCGCCTGCGACTATCCTTTGCCACGGAAGAGGAACACAATCTCGATTACCAGAATGATCACAACCATGAGTTCAAGCAGGAATGCCCTGCTCTGATGGAATTCGTTGATCATCGATTCATATAGATCGCGAGCTGTGGATAGCTTTTCAGTTACCAGATCGCGATAATCGTTGACGCCAATGCGGGCTGCCGCCAGGCGATAGGCGCGTGCATAAAACATGTCGCTCAAGAATTTGATGGCGTTATCGGTGTGCTCGGAAAGTTCACGATAATCGAGGCGAATCGTATTGAGATCCTCCGCGTGCCGGGCAAGTCTCCATCGCGCCCACACTGACCGCTTTTTCCCGAGCCGGTTGTAGACGTCGGAGAGAACCCGCGTCAGGACCTCGTCGTAATAGCGAAATTCGAGCAACTGGGTGTTTGCGTATTCGAGAAGGTCGATAGTAGGAGCTGCTCCATGTTGAGTGTCGTAGATGAACGCAGCCACCCAGCCAACAACCAGGAGATCCACTGGATAGTAAGACATACTGGATTGCAGTATTTCCTGTGTCTCGCTGCTGGAGAGAAGCGATTCTTCTCCGCGGACGATCTGTGCGATCTGCGGCCCGCGCTCCCGGATCAGGTCCTCAGCCGGCAACAGACGGCCGTCGTCAAGCGCAATCGGGTTGATTTGTATAACGTAGTAGTCTTCGGAAATCCAAGCTTCATGAGCCTTGATAAGTGCTGCCTTGAGCTGGTGCAAGCGCTCGCGAAGCAGGCTGCTAACCCGGACCTCAAGCGCGGGCGACGAGATCCAGCGGTTCGCCAGTTGAACAAGATCCGGCCAGCCCGCCCCGAAGCGCGACTGAAGTTCGACGCTGGCAACGCCGTAATCGAAATAACGAATTCTGGTTTCGAGGATCTGCCCTTCGGAGGTCTCGCAGACACCAATGTTGTCTACCACGGGAGGTCGCTCATAGCGCACGTACTCTGGCGAGGGATGGCGGAAAGCCGGTTCGCGTTTGCTGGGAGTCGTCCCTAAGATACTGTGCAACCGGGAAAGGTCTATCTGCTCGGCAACGTCAAACAGCAAGAGAGCACGAAGGCTGCCAGTCAGTCCGGCGCCATCCGTCGTCATGCTGGCTCTTGCCGCAGCTCGTCAGGCCGCGGGAGTTTTCCTCGTCGCGGGTCCTTTCACGGCAGCCGCTTTGCCAGGCTGCTTTTTAGGAAGGGTCCGTCGATCCTTCTGAACTTGTTTCATGCTCTTCGGATCCTGGTGCCACACATCCCAGAGCTTCTCCATCCTCCGGACAAACTCGCGGGGCTTTTCTTCGTACAGACGGTATCCGAGCGCGATAGAATTCTCGCGCAGCTCTTTCTGGCGTTGAGCGGCCAGCGTCAGAAACAAATTGATGTACTCTTGAGCGCCATATTTGTCAGGCTCTTTTTGAATCTGATCGCAGAGCACAACCAGGTTGTGATCTTCGCCGAGCCAGGTCTCCAGATCCTGCAGGCTCGATTCGCGAGCCTGTTGCGCCTCTGTCCACAAACTCTCGAGAAGCCGGATGTGGTACCAGTGATCCTTCACGCGTTTGCGAAAGTCGTGGTAGGCGATCGGATTCGAAGCGCCTCGCGCTTTCGTCAAGGCGGCGCGGCCGCGACGGTATGTGAGCTTCAGACCCGGCGCAATCGCCGCGAAACCATCGCGGGCGAGCGGCCATCCGGTAATGCGCTTACGGGCACCGCGAAGCGCGCCAATGGCGGTCTTTATGAGTGCCGTAACGCCGATCGACTGTTCTTTTTCCTGTTTTGCGGATTCGATGCCACCTCGAATGGCGGCAAGAGCGTTCTTCTGGAGGGTGCCGGCATACTGTTGGGCAACTGCATCGAATACCTCGATGACGGCTTGCGCGTCGCGAAGCTCGGAAAGACGGCGACCGAGGTCGCGGAACCGGGCGTTCTCGTAATTGTAGACGTTCCCAAGCTCCGGTTGTAAGAGCCGCATCGCTCCGCGGATCTTTTTTACGCTTTTGCGGGCTTCATGAATTGCTTCATCGCGATCCTTGGGACCGCAGCGCTGAAGCCGGTCCGTTGCGGAGTCAATCTCTTCAATTACGATACGTTTGATGCCGTCGGGAACAGATTCTCCTCTTTTCAGGCGGTAAGCCATTCAGTGTCTCCGGAATGCCGCTGCGATTATCGCTTATGAATGTCCCTCGTGTGGAGCGGTCGCCGCAAACCCGGCGGTATCTGCGCCGAATTCTTTCCTCGCCTCTTCGCCACGCCCAACCAACTGTAAAGCCGCCGACGTAACATGCTCAGCGGTAAAACCGAGATTTTTCAGGATTTGGTCACCTGGAGCCGATGCTCCATAGCGATTGATACCGATAATAATACCCTCGTCGGTAGCCCAACGATGCCATCCGTAAGGCGACGCGGCCTCCACTGTGACGCGTTTTTTGATCCCGGGAGGAAGAATGGTGTCTCGGTAGGCCGCATCCTGTGCTTCGAAAAGGTTCCACCCCGGCATGCTCACCACGCGGGCCTTGACTCCATATGTTTTCAATTTCTCTTGCGCCTTCATGCAAAGCGAAACCTCGGAACCTGTGCCGATGAGTATGACATCTGCTCTGCCGCCATCGGCCTCGGACAAAATATAAGCGCCTTTGGATACATCAATGTTTTTCGCTCGGCTACGGTCGAGATGAGGAACGTGTTGCCGGGTAAATGCGAATAATGTAGGACCATCGCGCTGAACGGCCACAGCCCAGCACTCGGCGGTTTCGGTGGCATCCGCCGGCCGCATCACGTTGAGGCCGGGAATCGAGCGCAATCCGGCAAGCTGTTCAACGGGTTCGTGCGTGGGTCCATCCTCGCCAACTCCAATGCTGTCGTGAGTGAACACGTAGAACACTTTATGGCGGCTGAGTGCGCCGAGTCGGATCGACGGCTTCATATAGTCGGAAAAAACCAGGAAGGTCGCACTGAAAGGTAGTAATCCGCCGTGTGCCGCCATGCCGTTTACGGCCGCTCCCATGGCGTGCTCACGAACGCCGAAGGCTACGTTGCGTCCCGCATAACCCCAAACTCCTCCTACAGCGCCTTGACTGGCGGGTCCCCCTAACTCAGGGGGTTGAAAATCGCCCTCGCCTTTCAGGGCGGTATTCGTAGATGGGTTCAAGTCGGCGGATCCCCCAATGATGTTTGGTAGGCGCTTTGCTAGAGCATTGAGGGCCTGCCCGCCTGCGGC
>DATBHS010000243.1:0-49137 GCA_036557345.1 Bryobacteraceae bacterium | reverse complement strand
GGGGCAATCGCGGTTGGATTGCAGAGCTTGCGCGACGTCGCCGAGAGCGCTTTTGTTGTATTGCCAGCTTCCACTTCTGTGGTTCGATGAGCTTGAGAGGACCTGGGACGCGCGAGCGGCGAAAGCAGAAGCCGAGGCGGTGACGCTTCGCAAGCAGGGTCGGATGGAAAAGGCTGCGAAAGCCCTCGCTGCCCTCACTGCTGCCTGCATCGAGGAAGCCGTCGCGGCCGTTGAGCAAGTCAAGGCGCACCTCACCTCAGCGTCAGGAGAACGGCCAAAAGCTGTTACGGGATCGGAATAGCGCTAAGTGTGGCGAACTGGTGGTGGCACGAAGTGCAGGGTGAAGCGAGGTCCGGGCTGAAGCGCTTGAAGCCATTCGTCCCCTCCTGATCCGCCTGGTGCTTCCGGCAGAAACGAGAGCCAGTGAACTGTCCCGGTCCTAATGTAACCAACCAGAGGCTAGTGTTGTCGCAGGAATCAAGCTGGTATTTGAGTTCCGCCACAAGCACATAAACTTCCGGATTGCTCTCCCGCATAACTTCAATTCGCTGGATTCGATGGCAGACAGTGGAATGATCGCGCCCGTTATAGAATCGCGTGGTGGCGATAGATCGAGGACGTTGACTTTGCGGAGTGCAGAAGATTGTTGAAATGGATAGCAACTATCGCCGTTAGCTGAAATCGTATCGGGCTGTTTCCCTCAGTTTTTCGGATTCGATTTGTTGCACGGCATTGTAACGGCCAAAAGAGGTGAAAAAGATGAGACGTCGGGAGTTTCTAATGGGTTCCATCGCTGTCGCAGCGACCGCTTCCAGCGGAGTGTCGCAGGACATCGTCATCAAGTCCAAGCTCGATCGCATCGGCGCAATGTCCGGGAATTTTTCCGATCTCCTAACACAAGTAAAAGATTGGAGCCAGCCGGCGACGCCGGGGAAACTCGACATTATGGACTTTCCGGATATGCTCGCCGAGCGATATGGCATTCACAACGTGGAAGTGGAAGACAGGCATTTTCTTTCGCTCGAACCCGCGTACTACGAGAAGTTCCATGCGCGGCTAAAAAAGGCAAAATCCCGGATGGTGAACATCGATCTTGAATTGGATGATGTCGGCTATCGCGGAACGATCAGCCCTTGTTCCCCTGATCCACAGATTCGCGCCCATGCGATTGAACTCACAAAGCAATGGATTGATCGAGCTGCATTAATCGAGTGTCCAAGCATTATGCCTAATCAAGGGCGGACGTGGGGCGACGATCTTACCCCGATTATCGATGCGCTAAAGTTACTGCGCGATTATGGCGAGTCGAAGAACGTGGCAATCATCATGGAAGAGCGGGGACCCTCGATCCCTATCGACACGCTTGTAAAGGTAATCCGGGAGTCCGGGATTCACGCAAATCCCGATATGGGTAACTGGAAGGATGAAGCGAGCATGGAGCGCGGACTACGCTTGATGTACCCACTTGCGGTGACGGTCAGCCATGCCAAATGGAATCCTGATAGATTCAGCCTTGCCACAGCCGTTGGGATCTCTAAAGAAATGGGTTTCAAAGGTATATATTCACTCGAGACCGGAGGTCCTGAGCCTTATGCCATGCAACAAGACCTTTTGGACAAGTTAATGGCGTATCTGTGATTAAAGCTGAGCTGCATCCGCGCGGCCGCACGGTAACCGATGAGAGATGAGAAGAACAAGCAAATGCTTCTTAGATGCCGATTTGCGCTATCTGCGCTGCTTGCTGTAATCGCCTTTGCGCCGTCCGGCCGAGCTGCTGATGCGGACTTCAATGGCCGATGGGATATTCAGGTGCACGCCGAACCCGCCGATTTTGCGCAGTTCACTACGACCGCCGCATGGTGGTTGGGTATCACGGGTGCGGGGACGCCTGATATGAAGATTCAGTTCGTTGGTTCGCCGGACGGCAGCCTGGATGACATAACCATCGCCAAAATCCAGAACGGAGTCCTGCACTTCACGTGGATGCCCAGAGCGCGCCCCGGAGTCACCCCGAACCCGAACGACCGTGCCGAATATGAGGTGAAGTACGTCCACGGCCTCCTCCAGGGCACGATGACGAGTCCCTCAATAACTTTGACGTTCACTGGATATCGCTCCCCAAAAATTGATGAACACGATGATGGCACTTGGATTGAGGGAGAGCGAATCCAGCTATTTGACGGCAAAGACCTCAAAGGGTGGACCGGCGTAAATTCCAGCAAGGCGGAAGGCTGGAGCGTCGAGGACAGGATTCTAAAATGTTCCGGTCAAACGGATGATCTCAGGACTGTAGCGAAATATTGGAATTTTGAATTACATGTCGAATATAATCTCCCCGCCAAGAGCAACAGCGGTATCGGTTTGCGCGGCCGATATGAAGTTCAGATCACGTCCGATTATGGAAAGCCCCCGGGCATGCACGGGACAGGTGCGCTGTACACGCGAATTTTACCGAGAGTGAACGCGGGCAAGCCCGCGGGCGAGTGGCAAGCGTACGATATTCGACTGGTTGGTCATGAAGTCACTACGGTCTTGAATGGACAGAAGCTTTACGAAACGGGTGTCATCGACGGCCTGACGGGGATCGCCATCGATCCGTTCGAAGGTCGGCCGGGCCCGATAGAGCTGCAGGGCGATCACGGTGGGGTCGAGTTCCGAAATATCGTGCTGGTGCCCCTTACGAAGCGCAATGGCAAATAGAGGAGGCAAAGAGTCACAGCCATCTCTTGGGAGAGAAACATGAATTTGCGAGTGTTGGCGCTGTTTGCCTTCCTGACGGGTTCTGTACAGGCCCAAGTCACGTTCAACCGCCTGCTTCACGCCAACCAGGAACCTCAGAATTGGCTCACCTACGGGGGAACATACGCAAGCGATCGCTACAGTCTGTTGACGGAAATCAATCGGAACAACGTCAAAAATCTGCAGCTAAAGTGGGTCTGGCGGCCCACCACTACACCTGCTGACGAGAAGATGGAGAACACGCCTATTGTCGTGAACGGCGTTTTGTATGCGACAAGCCTGACGTCAGTGGTGGCGCTCGATGCCGCCACGGGCCGGGAGTACTGGAAGCTTTCGCGTCCGTTCAATCCGGAAGACTTCCATGGGCAGCGCATGTACCTGGTCAACAAGGGAGTGGCGATCGAGGGGAATACGTTGTTTTGGACCACGGGATGGAGCGATCATCTGCTCGCCATCGATGCCAGAACCGGCCGGGTGAAATGGGAAGTCGAGGCCGCGGACTGGAGAAAGGGCTATCAGCTCGACGTCCCGCCTTTGGTGGTGAAGAACGTGGTCATCGTCGGACCTGCGACCGACGATATGGGCGCAAACTGCTTTCTCGCTGCCTTTGACATTCACACTGGTAAGGAAATCTGGAAAACCTACACAAGTCCGAATTCGGCTGATGATCCCGCCGCCAAGACATGGGCAGGCGATACCTGGAAGCACGGCGGCAGTCCCGTCTGGAACAGCGGTTCGTACGATCCTGAGACAAACCTGGTGTTCTGGGGCACCGGCAATCCGAATCCTGTCTCGAATGGCGATCAGCGATCGCCCGGCAGCAAGTTCGACAACCTCTACTCGAATTGCGTCATTGCGCTGGATGCCGACACGGGAAAGATTAAATGGCATTTCCAATTCACGCCGGGGGATGAGTATGACTATGACGCGACCCAGATTCCAGTATTGGCGGATATCACCTGGCAAGGCAAACCACGCAAAGTGATGTTTTGGGCTAATCGCAACGGATTCTTCTATGTCCTCGACCGGCAGACCGGCGAATTCCTTCTAGGCAAGCCTTTTATCAAACTGACTTGGGCGGAAGGCATCGATAAGAATGGCCGGCCGATTAGAGTTCCAAAGTACTGGCCGAAACCGATGGGCGGAATTCTCGTGATGCCGGGTTCGCAGGGGGGCACAAACTATTACCCGCCATCTTACGACCCGCAAACAGGGCTCTTCTATATGTCCGTCTGGGACAACTACGAAGGTTTTTCGGACAAGCGCCCCATTCTTCCATGGAAGCAAATGCACATGTATACCGGAGACGGTTGGTGGCCTGGCTTCGGGGAAACGAAACCTCCGGCTGATTGGCCGCCCCCTTCTGCCCAGCGGCGCCTTCGAAGGCGTGCGAGTCCCAACTACAAGACGGAGGCCGAGGGCTACGGTGCCATCCGCGCAATTGATCCGAAGACGGGCGAGAAAAAGTGGGATTTCAAGATGGTGAATTACACAGAATCCGGAGTGCTCTCTACGGCCGGCGGCCTGGTGTTCGGAGGTGGGATGGATGGAAACTTTGTCGCCCTCGATGCTACGACGGGCAAGCCGCTGTGGCATGTGTACTTGGGGGGCGCCAATGCGAGTGGCCCGATGAGTTATGCGGTAAATGGAAAACAATACATTATAGGGACAGGCGCGGACACAATGTATGCATTCGCTCTGCCGGATTAGGCCAGCAGTCGCCATGCGTAACACATACCGACTGAATCGTACGATTGTTCTGAGTGCGATTGTTCTGGAATTGTTCGGCGCTGTTTTGAGCGTCCACGCGCAGACCTTGCCTGAAGGAACAGGAAGGGCGGCATTTCAGCGCATTTGTAGCGTCTGTCACAGCGTCAATGTGGTCACAAGCCAAAGAATGACGCGGGCAGAATGGAGCGGCGTGGTGAACGACATGGTGTCGAGGGGGGCCCAGGGGACCTCGCGGGAGCTTGACGCTATTGTCAATTACCTCAGCACCAACTTTGGCAAAGGAGATGTCTCACCAACCGGCGGCGGCCAACTGTCCGAGCCGGCAGAACAACCGGCTCCACTGAGTGGGCTGGAGATCGCGGCAGCAAAGAAGTTGATTCAGACGAATGGGTGCCTGTCATGCCATCGGATTGGCGAGATCGGCTCATACATTGGACCGGACCTGAATGATGTAGGCTCCCACCTCTCAGCCGACCAGATATTCCATGCCTTGACATCTCCAAACAATATGGTCCAACCCGACAATCGCACGGTCCAGTTGATTACTCATGACGGACAGAGAGTTACCGGGAGAATTCTCAATCAGGACGGATTCAGCGTGCAACTCATCGATTCATCGGGTGGATTGAAATCCTTCGAAAAAGCAACTCTACATCAGTTTGCGACCGTGACTACAAATCCGATGCCCTCTTATGCGACTAAGCTCAATAACGAGGATATGAGAATTATCGTTCGTTATTTGGTCTCGTTAAGGGAACCAGGTGTCTAATGTAGGTTCGTATTTCTCGTGCCTTCGTATCGATTGTGTCGTCAGCGTGCCCGCAGGTGACCTATGAACGAATCCCCGCGCAGCTCCGATCGGTTTCTGCTGTTGCTCATCCGTCAGAACAAAGCCTCAGTTCAAGTTTGAATTTCTTCGACATCGGACCTCCATTTAGCAATCCGTCTTCATTACTGGAAACGAGAGGGACCCACTCGCTCCTGACTGTTGCAAGCGCTTCTCAAGATAGACGCACACGCGCTTGGCTACGAAATCGGCGAGTTCATCCTGTCTGTAGTCAAAAGTCCATGCAGCCCGCTACTTCGGCAAATTTGGAAAAACTGGTCTAAGGCTCTCATCCTGGTTAAGCCAGATACCGTCGGCAGAACTCCTTTGGTTGTCGCGGCCTCTTGCAGCAGATGAATGGGTTTCGGCTCGATTGAAGGAGCTCCGCTTTTAAGAACGGCATGCGGCGCGTGGCTCCAGGCAGCAGCGAAACCAGCTTTCTTATCACGGGTTTAATTGGAACAGAATACGGGCTGAAAATGTCATCTCATGCACCGCCGCGAGAGGGCCGCAACGTTCTAGGCTGGGCACTGGCTCAGGGCTTTTCACCCGCGAATGACTCGCAGCTAACGTTGGGGTGCCAGTTAACGAACGCTCCATTGGGATTCTCCTTCCACGCCCACACATGCAGCGTGTAGAATGCCGGGAGCCCGAAGCGATTGGGACTTTCGAAGAGATGAAAGAGCTGCCCCATGAGTTCCGGGGCACCCGAATGTTTTGCATTCCAGGTGTCGGCCAGGAGCAGAAAGTCGGCGCCGATCAGTTTGAGCTCTCCGTTGGGTTTCGGCTCGTAGATCACGATCTGGGGCCGGGTGGCGTCAAGGATGCCGCTGTTCACCAGGTCTGCGTTGACATAGTGAAGGCCCATCGCCCCCGAATCGGAACCGCTCACGCACCCGAATTGAAGCGCATAGCCCTCCGCCTTCGCCACGGCCAACATCCTTGAATCGCTCGGTTGAGTCCCGGACAACCTTGACCAGTGCGGCAGCATCCTTCTGCTCGTCCGCCGTACTTCCGCGTTGTTGCTGCTTCGGGCTGTGCGAGTGGTCATCTTGCGCCAGGATGCGTGAAGGGCCAAGGTTCAAGAGAAGGAGAGCCATCACGGAGCAGGGCAACTGTGCGGTGAATCGTCCCGGTTTCATGTTGATCGTTGTCATAGTTTTGTCCTCTGAGTTTGATTTATCGTTTTTTCCTTTCGTAAATAGTGGCTTCTGAAACTCGTCGTGAAAAGGAGCAAGTGAGCTGCGAATCCAGATCCGAATCGCATGCTGCCGCTGCTCGCTGCCGGCTCCTCAACGCGGAATGGCGCGTTCCGGCTTGGGATGTCCGGACGGCCGCGGAAACAGCATCGGAACACGGCCACGGTACTCTATATATGGCGCGCCATGCTCGTGTACGAGGTCGCGCTCCTCGAATTGGATCGCCACAACGATGTAGATAGTCGTTGCGACTGCGAACACCAGGTGCGCCACGGTCATCGTGGGCGCTGCCCAGAATGCTAGCAGGAATCCGAGATACAACGGGTGACGCACAATGCGATAGGGCACTGGCGTGGCGAAGCAGACACGCGTGTACTGCCGTCTGACGAGGTACAGCCACACTTGTCGCAGCCCGAACAGGTCGAAGTGATTGATATGGAAAGTCATCACAAGTACCTGCAGCCATCCGTACGCGAACACCGCCCAGACGATCAGGCGCGCGACAGGTGATTGGACATTCCACACCGTCCCACCAAGCGGGCGCCATTGCCAGAACACCAGGTCGAGCGCGAGACTCGCGAGGAGCACGTAGGTGGACCGCTCGACCGCCCACGGCACGATCTGCGTCCACCAACTTTTAAACCAGCGGCGTGCCATCACGCTGTGCTGGACGGCGAATACGCCGAGCAAAAGCATGTCAACAGGAAGCGCGGTCGAGAAAGCCAACGTCGCAGGACCGTCCAGTTGCGTAGGTACGGCAAATCCGCCGACGAACCCAATGGCATACGAGAATGTCGCTAAGAACAGTGCGTAAGCGAAACAGCCGTATGCGAAATACAGAATGCGTGTAATCATCGGACCTCCTACATATCTGTCCGAGGGTGAACTATAACGGAGCAATGCACCATCGGAGGAATGTCCCGGATTCGCTACAATTGCGCGTACTCCCGAGGGACGAATGTCCCAGAGCTGCTCGGGCGGCCGGAAGAATGACCTGAATGTCCGCTAGAATCCGACAAACTGTCCGCTATGTTGCCGCGTCAGACGGTCTGCGCCTCGCGTGGGCCGAATCGGGTACCGGAATCCCGCTCGTCAAAGCCGCCACATGGCTGACACACCTCGAATATGATCTCGACAGTCCGGTATGGAGCCACTGGATGACGTTTCTCACTAACCATTTCCGGTTCGTGCGATACGACGAGCGCGGCTGCGGGATGAGCGAATGGAATGTGCGTGACCTGTCACTCAATCGGCGCGTGCTGGATCTCGAGACTGTCGTCCAGGCGGCGCATCTTTCGGAGCCCTTTGTGCTGCTCGGCATTTCGCATGGGGCGGCCGTTTGCATTGCATACGCCGTGCAACATCCGGAGCGCGTTGCTCGAATGGTGCTGTACGGGGGCTTCGCGCGCGGTGCTCTGCGACGGGGCGACCGGGAGGCCGCGCGCCTGTACGAAGCGATTGCCGTACTTGCGGATTCATGGGGAAGCGACAATCCGGTCTTCCGACAGGTCTTCACGTCACGGTTCATTCCTCAAGGCACTGAGGAGCAACTTCGCTGGTTCAACGAACTCTGCTGCAAGACCACCTCGCCGGAACTAGCGGGGACACTTCTGCGTGCCCGCGCCGGTACCGACATATCAGCGCTTCTAGGACAAGTGCGAACGCCCACGCTGGTGGTTCACGCTCGCAATGACGCGATCGCGCCCCTTGCGGAGGGCCGTTTTTTGGCATCGGAAATCCCGGGGGCGCAGTTCGTCGAGGTTGACTCGCCCAATCACGTGTTGCTGGAGCACGAGCCGGCATGGACGCGTTTTCAGGACGCCGTCCTTGACTTCACAGGGCGGCGGAGGACTGCACCGGGCGCAGGGTCTGATCCGGCCTTTGCAGCGCTCTCGAGGCGGGAGCGCGAGACTCTAGCCCTGCTTTCAGACGGATTGAGCAACGCTGATATCGCCGAGCGTCTCGGTATCAGTGAGAAGACAGTGCGGAACCACCTTTCGCACCTATTCGATAAGCTGGGCGTCTGGTCGCGCGCGCAGGCGATTGTCTTTGCACGGGAGCGCGGCTTCGTGTCGTGACCGGCGCGAAGGCAGGAGCTGAATATATTCCCTCTAAAGTGCGGGTTCACCTCGCCCGTTGTGCTCCTCTGCTGGTTTCCCGGCCCGGCTGGAAAACGGTTCTCAGGCGCATGACTTGTGATAGTTCAGACTTGATCTGACAATCGGGCTTAGCACACAGTTGCGGCCGCACAGCAGAAGAGGACGAAGGGCTCACACGGCGGAGCGTTTACATGCTGATTTCAGATTTCTAACTGGACCAGTAATTGGGGCAGGTCACCAGCAGTTCGCGTCTTCTCGAATTAATGATCCTTGCCTTGCTCGGACCCCCCACCCGCACTCCGGCGTACACCGAAGCTTGTTTCAGGTTTTGGAGCAGTACCAAAAGTCGTTTGAACCTCCATACGCGTCGCGCCCACCAGCGACTTCCTTCAAGTCTCGTTATCGAAAGTGCCTCGGCACGTACGTCCCCTCCTCTTATAGACCTTTGTCGCCGAGTCACACCCGATGAAGGCTTATAGTTGCTCAGAGGCTGAAACTTGCTGAATGAGATTTCCACAGTAGTCGCGCTGCGGCGCCTGTGGAAAGTCATCCCGATGCTACGAATTGATCAAGGTGACATGCGATGTCTCTCGTTAGAGGTTCGAGCAGCGGGAATGTCTTGTTTCCAGAACGAATACTCAGATAACGTCTGAATCGCAAGACCAGACTCGGTTGTAAGGCCTTCGCGGAAACAAGGCCAGCCTAACAAACCGAAGGCGAGAGGACATGGAAACCGACGTTAATAATAACCACCAGGATGAGTTTGCAGCATTTATAGGCATCGATTGGGCGGCAAGAAAGCATGTATTCGCGTTGTACGACGGCACAGCAGACCGAATCGAAGTCGCAGAGATCGAGCACACGCCGGAAGCGGTAGATGCATGGGCCATGGAGCTATCGCGACGTTTTGGCGAGCGCCCGATCGCCGTAGCGCTGGAGCAAGTACGGGGAGCGCTAGTTTTCATGCTGGCGAAATACCAGCACCTGGTCATCTTTCCGATTCATCCGGCAATGCTGGCCAATTATCGCAAGAGCTTTCGACCATCAGGGCTAAAGGGGATCCGCATGATGCCCGCCTGTTGCTTGATTTTCTACTTCGCCATCGCGACAAGTTGCGACGCATTCAGCCTGATACACCAGGAACGCGAACACTCCGCTTTTTGGTAGAAGAGCGGCGCAAGCTCGTCGACTAGCGAATTCACTTCACACAACGTCTCTCTGTTCAGCTGAAGTTGTATTTTCCTCAGGTACTGAACTGGTTTTGCGACATGAGCTCGCAGATTGCCGAAGATTTTCTCGAGCGCTGGCCTACGCTAGCAGAGGTACAGAAGGCCAGGACCAGCACGATCCAACATTTTTTCATCGACCACAATAGTCGGAATGCGGCGAAGATTGCTAGCAGAGTGGAAGACATTCGACGAGCCGTACCGCGACGCAGGACTCGGCCGTAATCATTGCGTCTTCCTCGGCGGCGCTCGCCTTGGTAGGCGTCCTACGTCAGTTACGGCTTGCAATTTCGGCTTACGATTCTCAGATTGAGAAGCTTGCTCGCGCACACCCGGATTTCGCCATTTTCGATTCTTTTCCCGGAGCTGGCGCAGCATTGGCGCCCCGCCTAATTGCTGCTCTTGGTACTCATCGGGACCGGTACCGAACGGCCCACGAGTTCAGTGTTATAGCGGCATTGCTCCGGTTGTCGAAAGCAGTGGTAAGCAGCACTGGGTTCACTACCGTCGATCTTGCCCTAAGTTCCTGCGGCAAACCTTTCATGAGTGGGCACTACATTCCATCGCTGGTTCGGCTTGGGCTAAAGACTACTACCGGAAGCATCGCGCCAATGGTCAATCCCATCATTCTGCCGTTCGAGCACCGGCGTTTAAATGGATCCGCATTTTGTTCCGATGCTGGCAAGACCGGCCGCTCTATGACGAGACGATGTATGGAGCGTCCGTCGCCGGTGCGCTCGGCAACGACGGCAGTTCAGCTGTGAAACTCCAGTGGAAAAACTGCGCAGGAGTCAGCAACCTTTCGCTTCAAATTCCTTGACTGACACCCTCAGATGTCTAACGACTAGCCATTCATAATCCGTTCAATTCCCCAGATGGAATGAGAATCTGGGCGATCAAGTCTTCAGGTCACACGGTATTGCCGTGGTTTTGCGGTTGGAAGTTATAGCGATCTCCGTCGCCATTGCGATAGGACCGACAATCGCAAGTGCATAAAAAGGCGCGTCCACGTTTTCCGCGAGCCGCAAAATCATCTCCACAACTGCTACCAGAAAGACCACCAGACATTGTGCCCAGCGCGGCTTCACGGTAGTCTTCGGGTCAGTGATCATGAAGAAAATGAATAGCTGATACATCGGGCCGGTGATGGGGGCGACTTCAGCCAGGAAGGGGTGCCCTGTAAAAGTAGTTCGAATGAAAGAAAGAGCTACAAACGAAATGACATAGGTGGCAGTGATGTGGAATCGCTTTACCCTGTAAACGATCAGCGCACCTAGAACCCACACAATGAGCATGGGCCAGATTGTATTGCCCCATTGAATGCTCAATGCAGCCACATACTCGGGCACGAGTAACAACATCACGCTAATAGAGAAATTCGATGGATTCCAGAGGTGATGTCCGCGCCAACGGATGACATATTTTGAAGTGATGGCAATAGCGCTGCATACGGCATACGGCCACATTTCGGGAGATCGAATCAGTATGCCCACGCTAATGCCAGTAATATAGGCGCTCGCGAGATGCGGAATACGACGATAAACGAGCAGTCCGAGACCCACTTCGAACAGAACGCTCGTGGAAATGGCGAGAGCTGTACGAGAGAAGCTCTCGAGCAAGCCGAAAGAGAAATTTCCGACTAGGAGGATGAGAGTAATGAAAAGCGGCGGCAAATAGCGGTTTTCAACGCTAAAAAAACGCGCCAGAAAACTACTAACAGACGCTTTTGTGCCAGGTCCCGAGCCGATGACGTCTGCTTGCGAGCTCATTGAGGCTCCTGAATTTTATGTATCTGGTTTATCGCAGGCGAATTGATACTTTGTACGCGACCAGAAGGCCAGTTGATTTGGACCCGGTCAACCGTCATGACATTTCCAAGGCCGAAATGCAGACGACGCTGATTCTGCGCGCAAAACCCGCTTCCACCAGATACTTCCTGAACTTGCTGCCTGCCATTCCAGAATACGTGGATCTCGGCTCCAATTGCGCTGCGATTGCTTTCGCGTCCTTCGAGCTGAAATTCGATCCACGCGTTGTTTGGCGAGACCTGATTTTTGTAAAGCAGAAGCGGCCCTCTTTGATTCGCGACTACTGCGTCGAGGGTACCCCTGTTGCTAAAATCGGCGAGAGCAATGGAACGCCCATCGTAGCGGTCCCTAACGCCCACCAATTGTGATACTTCCTTGAACTGGCCGGCGCCATCGTTGATCCAGACTCGTTTCTGTTGGTAACCGGAAAGACTTCTGCCTTTCAACGGCGGCCAATTCGCAGCGTCCGAGATAATGGCGCGATTGCCTCCGGCGACCTTTGAATAGTCGTACCAATAGCTACGGCGCTGATCGAGCGAGACATTGCCGTTCACTGCATATAAGTCGAGATAGCCGTCGTTGTTGAGATCGCCAAACTGTGCTCCAAAGCTCCAGCCCCCGAGTTCCACGCCCATTGCATTCGCCATATTCTCGAAGTGGAGATTGGCGGTCGAGGTGTCGCCCTCGGGCATCCAGAGATTGTTGCCTTGTACCAATACGCCTTCTTCGGAGATATTCGAGACGAAGATTGCGTACTTTCCCTGGTTCAAAATGTCTCCCACCGAGGCAGTCATGCCGCTTTTGGGCGCGTAGCCCACGCCAGTCTGTTTGCCCACTTCAAGAAATTTCTTCCCGTTGTCATTGAAGTAGAGCTCAGATACGCCGTAGTCGTTGGCGATGAAAAGGTCGGGATAGCCAGTGCCACGAAGATTGGCGGCGACGGCTGCGAGGGCCCACCGGCGTGAATTGATACCCATTTTCGCGGATACTTCCTCGAAATGACCGTTACCCAAGTTGTGAAACAGATACTTGCGCCCGCCATTGGCTGCGTATTCGAAACTCTCCGGCATTATGCGAGTGGTTTTGAGATGCCAGAGATTTACATTTTCCGGGTAATATCCGCCCAAAAACAGATCGAGCTTACCATCCCGATCGTAATCAAACCAGATCGCTGTATTGACATTTGCCCAGGCAGGAAGCCCGGCTTCGTCAGTGGTGCGAGTGAAATGTTTACCTCCATCGTTGTGATAAAGTTCCGGTTTTCCCCATTTATAAATAAGGACGTCTTCGTAGCCGTCATTGTCATAGTCGCCCCACACGGAACCCATCGAGACGCCCGTTTTAGAGGAGTTTATGTCTGCAAGGCCAACCTCGGCGGCGACATTTTTGAAGGTACCGTCGTGCATATTCCGATAGAGCGCGTTCCGTCCCTGTTCGCTGCTGCTTGATACATAAAAATCGTCCCATCCATCACGGTCGAAATCGACAACCGATACGGCTGCACCCATCGAGGCAACCTGTTCCATGATGTGCCCCAATTTGGCGTCAAGTGTCGGGGCGGTATGTCTGAAATCAACACCGGATTCATTCGCTGACTCTTTGAACCGAAATCCGTACTGGGCTATAGCCGCAGCTTTATTTTCCGGCGGACTGGTGACTTGTCGCCGCGATATCCAATACTTATACACGACCGGTGCTGCCAGCAACGCGATGAAGAGCACAGTGATGAAAACACGCGTCCAAGAGCCCCGCATCAGCTGTATCCTCCGGCCGAGTTAAACATTTAATGGCCCCAGAGTCCCCCAAGAAAGTCTGTCTGGGTTATATATCTCGTATGATACGTTTGCCAATCGTAAGCGTGCAGCCGATAGACGGGATCTTCTTCGAGCTCGGAAGGGGACTTCATGTAGTCTTTGACCGCATGAGAAGGCAGGGGAAGGACGGTTTCAGAGTCTTTAAAGTTGTAATCGCCTTCTTTCATCCAGCCGTCGCCGACGAAAATGTAGTCGCGAGTCCAAGCGGGTTTCACCGGAGGCGCGGCATGAAATTTCAGGCGCAATTCATCGCCGCTTCCCGCAATCACGAAACGACCGTCCACCGTGTTCAACAAAGGGGAAACATCGCCATAACGAGTGTAGTAGCCCTCCAGGTTACGCCATTTGCCGCCGGTTGAAGAGAGCCGATCATAAATCGACACCTCCGGGGCTAGGCCGATTGCGGGCCTCAGTTGCGAAAATCCTCGATAGCGTAGCTCCGCACTGGCAAGCGGCAACTGTTCCGTTGTCGTGAGGCTGGCGGGAAGGCCGCTGGCCCAAGCCAACCTGTCCCAATAAATCTCGAGATTTGTCCGTAGTCGCAGCTTTCGCGGCGCCCCGGGCTTAAATATTCCCGTCAAATCAAGGACAACGGTCTTCAATCGGCCAGCGGGGACTCCGAGATTTTTCTTCGCGGTACTCCAATGGCCGTTCCGGTCGGGAACCTCAATGCTCAGATCTTGCGGCTTTTCCTGACAACCCTGATTCACTGCCACGAGGATGTTATCGTCCCATGGGTGCAACCATCCATCGCCAATCAGATACAGGCCGTTATGTTTAGGAGCGTCGGGCGGGAGTTCGAGTTCGACCCAATGGTCATGAGCTATGCCCTGGTATGCTCCCAGTTGGAAGGTGTTGAGATACGTTCCATCTAGGTCGCGAATGGCTGTACTCACATCCGAGCCGCGATCATCTTTCGCTGCCTGAAATTCGCGCGGAGCACTAGTTACATAAGCCCTGGAAGGCACCGCCGGCTCCGCCACGCGCTCATCGACGAAGATATGCGTTTCTGCGGGATGGTCCACGGCGAGCAGACCGTAATAATCAATGTAGTAGGTTTCCGAGTATTCATTGGTGAGGCGCAAATCATAAAGTCCGTCGCGCGACTGAAGCTGGTCGCTCGCAATCTTGAACCACTCGCGTGTTTGAGAAATTGCGGCGAAGCGCCCTGAAGCGTCGTGGGCTCCAAGCGCACCTGACATTGGCGCTACGTCTTTCACGAATTGAATGCTGTGGCCATTCCAGGCGAACAGAAGCGGACACGAACCCTTCAGCCGCTGCTCAGCGAGGAGCGTCTCATTTGCTTTGAGGTCGAACTCAGTTTGTATTAACCCATTTGGCCATTCAATGCGAGCGAACTCTGCTCCCCGACGGTCACCAAGCCCGAAGTGCAAAACCGGAGAACTGATGATTTGCTTCTGCGTCAATAGTCCGGAGCGAATCTCAATCTCTCCACCGATGCCGAAAGAATTGATGCGCTGGTCGCCAGTGATCTGGGCAGCACGCGGGCGCACGACTTGCCAGTAATAATTCTTGCTGCCCTGATTTTTTAATTCAACAACGTGTGTTGTTCCATCAGAACCGGCTATCAATCCAACTATATTCAGACGCCCGTGTGAATCGATTACGGTTTGACAGTTCGCGCTGAGCCGGGCGGGTAGTGTTACGAAATCCTTCCCATTACTTAGGAAAACCTGGTTCCCAACGATCAGATCGAGCGCGCCATTGTTGTCAAGGTCAGCTAACGTAAGGTGCGACGGGCCTGCGCTGTCCTTTGGAGGATTGGCCTGACCGAGGCGTGCAAAATCCCAGCCGATACCGTTTTCTCTATCCGACAGGCGAAGCACACTGAATTCACGGGTCAAAATGACGAAATCAAGGAGGCCGTCACCATTTACGTCGGCTGCTGAGACGCCTAGATTGTGCTCGCGAAGGCTGGCGGGAACCTCGCGCCGCCGGTAAGCGCCTAAACGTTGGTTGCTGAAGACCGTGAGTTTTCCATTTCTGTCAAGGAGAGCGACATCGGGATCGCCATCGCCGTCAATGTCGGCTGCCGCGAATTCACGCAAGCCATCTACTCCTTTAAAAGGCTGCATGTGAGCGAAGGTGCCATCGCCATTGTTACGCAGCACAACAGGCTCACCGTCCGGAGCTCCGAGTACGATATCCAAGTCGCCATCCAGGTCGATATCGAAGGCCCAGGCGCCGGTATAGGGCGCGTTTACGATTTCGCGAGGAAGGTGGGTTGCCTGGGTGACGTCTTTGAAGTGTTGAGGGTCGATCTGTTGATAAAGCCTAAGCCCAGCCGGAGTGGCAACAATTATGTCCGTTTTGAAGTCGTAGTTCAAGTCAGCACCTGCAATCGCATTTTTGGCAAGCAACCGCTCGACCGCCGGATTTTTGGATTCGGATTCGGATCCGGGAAGAGGCAGCGCAGCACTTCCGGCGATGTGAACTTTCTTTGAATCTGCCCACATCAGCGTGGAATCGCTTTTAGCATCCAATGTAATTGCACCAACCCATGTAATGCCGTTTTCCGCAGCCACGGGCGATGGGCGCCGTTCGAACCGCAAGGTTGTGTCCGGCGGCGCTGGTTCAGAACTAGGCGACGGCAAACGTAGAAATTTGACAAAGGGCTCGGCAACCAGCGTGGACGGAGTTTTCACCTGGTCGAGACTCCGGCGGTAATCCGGTACTCGGATCAATACATTCCGCAAAAACTGAATAGGGACAGCAGCAGTGCGGACATCTGTTGCCTCCGTCTGTTGCTGTACACTACTAAACTGCATTCTTGCTCGATCCGGCCAAGTTTGGGACAGCGGTCGCAGCCGATCCACGACTTCTCTCAGACGCGAAGTATCGCCGCGTTTAGCGGCCAACCGAGCAAGCTCGAGCAACACGGCCACATTGTCTGGCTGGGTTTTCAGAATGCGATTGAGCGACTCCTCCGCTTGACGATCGCCTTCTGCAAACCCCTGCCGCTCTTTTTCTTCAGCTAATGAATAGAGAGCCTTCAAGTTTCCGCCATCGAGGGAAACGGCTCTTTGAAAGTGAGCCATGGCTTCCGGAACTTTACCTCTCTTGCTTTCAATTAGCCCCAGCAGAGATTCGATTGGGCTGTTGTCCGGCGCGAGCGAACGAGCCTTGTCGACGCTGTTGAAAGCGGCGTCAAGCTCTTGTTGCCTGACCTGTAGTATTCCGAGGTCAGCCCAGCCAACCGGCTCCGCTGGTGCAAGGCGGGTGGAGCGCTCGAGCCCCTCCCTGGCATGGACATCCTCTCCCGATTGCAGGGCCGCTAACCCCAGGTAAAAGGCCGCGCAAAGGTCCCGATATTGTTGTGAACCTATCGCCGGTAAACCGCTGTTGCGGCTGCACGCACCGCTGAAAGCCGCGAAAACCAAAGCCGCCACAACGACGGTATCGTACTTAAGCACTCGCCGCGGTATGTGACAATGCTTCAGAAAGAAATACCCGCCGCATTGAACTGCCTTGCTCAATCGATCACAGTCTCCCGATCGTAATTTTGTAACAGAGCTTCCTCAGAAACAAGGGTTACATCGAGAGAAAGAGCATCCATCTATGGATGGATAAGACATTCAAACTATAGGCGGGTGACTAACCTTGCACTCTTGTGCGAGCATCCGATACTGGAACACGAGACAAGGAGAACGCCATGCCCGATCAAGAAGTGCTCGCGAACCAGAAGCAGATTCTGGAAAATCAAAAAGTAATCCTCGAAAATCAGAAAGCCATCCTGGAGAACCAGGGATCAATCAAAAAGAATCAGAAGGCTCTCGACCAGATCCTGGAGAACCAGAACTCGATCAGGAAGAACCAGGAAGAGATCTTGACCCGGTTGAAGAAGTAGAGCTGCAGTGCGCCCTTAGCGGTCTTGAAGGTTCCGATACAGGCTGACAGCGGATAACAGCAGGGTTCTTGCCTCTTCACAAGACTTTCGGATGATCAACAGGCGTCCCAACGATGATTGCTCAGGAGAGCCGACACGACAGAATGGGCTTGCTACGTTCGCGAAAAAGCAGCCGTATGATTGGGCAGCACACACGGTTCATTTCCGTGAAATCAGGACGTAGCGAGGCTCTGAGTTACACGGCAGATGAACGTTTCTTTGCTAAGACCGCAGCGACTTTTAGAATTCGCGAGGACGTTTTGACTCCGCTCCGACGATTGCAGCCTGTCGGCTTCATCGCGATGCTTCTCGTTATATGGCAAATTGCGGTCAGCCACCAGCCTGGAGGTCTTCTGCCGGGGCCGTGGGCAGTAGCCAAAGGCATTGCCGACCTGTTAACGCACGGCTTGCTATTGAAATACGTAGTAGCGTCGCTATTCCGGGTCACATGGGGTTTTCTACTCGCCGCTGTTTTAGCAATCCCTGCCGGCCTTACTATCGGCTGGTATCGCAGAGCAGAACTGGCCTTTAATCCGCTGATTCAGATCCTTCGACCTATTTCTCCGCTTGCCTGGATCCCGATCGCGATCCTTTGGTTCGGGGTTGGCGATCTCGCTTCGATATTTCTTATTTTTGTGGGCTGTTTTCTACCACTGCTTCTATCCGCAATGAGTGCTGTTCAGAACATTCCGACGGTCTATCTGAATGCAGGCCGCAATTTTGGTCTAAACTTTGCCGACCTGGTGTTTCGCGTACTGTATCCGGCCGCCATGCCGCAACTGATCGTTGGTTTAAGAATTACCCTGGGAGTGGCGTGGCTGGTGGTGGTAGCTGCTGAGATGATTGCAGTGAACTCGGGCTTAGGGTTCCTGATTGTCGACGCGCGGAATGCCGGCAACCGTTATGACTTGGTGGTGGCTGGTATGGTCATGATAGGTATTATCGGCCTGCTGCTGGATGTAGGAATGCGAGCACTTGAAAGAGTGAAGTCGGTGCGCTGGAGCTATTCGGAGGAGTAACTGTGCCTCTGACCGAAGCTGCAATTCTGCCGATGCTCGAGACCAAGCTCACCGCCCATAACATCGACATGGCATTCAAGAGCGGCAACGAAACAGTAGCCGTTCTCGAAAACATTGACCTAGAAGTTTCGACGGGCGAATTTCTTTGTGTGGTCGGTCCTTCCGGCTGCGGGAAATCGACCCTTTTGAGCATTATGGCGGGTTTCGTTTTTCCGACAGGGGGTGTCATAACCATTGACGGTGAAACAGTAAGCAACCCCGACCCACGCCGGATTTTTGTCTTTCAGGAACGCGGAGTATTTCCGTGGCTCACAGTGGAAGGCAACGTAGGATTTGGCTTGTTTAAGTTGCCGAAATGGGAGCGCGCACGGCGCGTCGCGCACTACATCAAAATGGTTGGTCTCGAAGGTTTCGAGAGATCTTATCCCCAGGAGCTTTCAGGAGGCATGAAACAGCGGCTCGAGGTCGCACGTGCTTTGGCGGTCAACCCGGACATGCTCTTTCTTGACGAGCCTTTCGGCGCCCTGGATTCAATTACTCGTTTGATTATGCGAGGTGAACTGCTCCGTATCTGGGAAGCGGAGCACCAAACCGTCATATTTGTGACGCACGATATCGACGAGGCTGTTCAGCTTGCTGACCGCGTAGTAGTGCTGAGCCATCGGCCGGCAAAGGTTCAGCAGATTGTAAACATCGATCTTGCCCATCCCCGCGATATCAGTTCGCCGCGTTATCTCGAACTTCGCGACGGTATTCTGCAACAGATCGGCTTGGCGCACAGGATATGAATTCGTCAGGCGCTCCAACGAAGTTAGAAAAAGTCTTCTGGCCGATTTTGACCTGCGGAATATTTCTGGCCCTGTGGCACTATTCCGTTGTTTGGACAGGGACGAAAATTTTTCCTTCGCCGCAAGATGTGGAGAAAGGCATTGCGGAACTACTTCGAAAGAGCCTTCTCTGGGGTTACATCTCTGATTCTCTACGCCGCGTGGCGATTGGATTCGGAGCAGCCACGGCGCTCGGAATTCCGCTCGGCTTGACTTTAGGTTGGTACCCGGCCGCGAACCGGATCATCAATCCACCGCTCCAACTACTCCGTCCCATAAGTCCCATTGCATGGATTCCGGTTGCTATTATCTTTTTCGGCGTTGGCGATAGCGCGGCAACATTTCTCATCTTTCTCGGCTCTTTTTTCCCGATCGTGGTCACGGCTACGAACGGAGTAGCCAATGTCTCTTCCATATTTAGGAGCGCAGGCAGGAACTTCGGTCTCACGCCGGTCCAACTTTTGGGGAAGGTGATCTTTCCTGCTGCTTTCCCGCAGATCGTCGTCGGTTTACGGATTGCCTTTGGCATTGCCTGGCTGGTGGTCGTGGCTGCCGAGATGATCGCGGTTGATTCGGGACTGGGATACCTGGTCATCGATTCGCGAAATTCGGGAAAACGTTACGATCTTGTGGTCGCCGCGATGCTGATAATAGGTGTGATTGGCCTGCTGCTCGATGCGGGTTTTCGGAGACTCGAAAAGATCAGATCGGTTCGATGGGGCTTTCGCAATGCCGCTTAAGAGTAAAATTCTCATCGCGGTGCTGGGGTGGCCCACGCTGATCACGGTTGCACATGCTTACTTGAATGTGAATTGGGCGGCGGTCTTGAATAGTTACCGCCCGCCGGAAAAGCGCAAGGTTACGGTGGCATATATCCCGGTAACCTGCCAACTCACGTGCCCGGTGACTGACTACATTTCGAAATTCTCGACATCAGGAGAAATGTTTCTGCCGCGCATGTTTCAGGGTTTTCCGGAAATCAAAGAAGCGCTTATCGCCAATAAAGTGCAGGCGGCGTTCATTGTCGCTCCACTGGCCATTGCTCTTCGAGCACAAGGCGTACCGATCAAGGTCGTCTACCTTGGGCACCGCTACGGCAGCGCCGTAGTTGTTCGAAAGGACGGTCCTATAAAAACGTTTGCTGATATGCGTGGTCGCACGGTCGCGATTCCAAGCCGATTTTCTGACGAGCGCCTGATCCTGTATCGCGCCATGAAGATCTGGGGAATTCAACCGGGCGAAATCAAAATGGTGGAAATGGCGCCGCCCGATGTTTCAGGTGCGCTCGCCGCGGATGCCATTGATGCATTTTCCATGGGTGAGCCATTTCCGTCTCAAGCAGAAATGGGGGGCTACGGGAGAATTCTTTTCCAAGCCCGCGAATACTGGCCGGACTATATGTCGTGCATTCTAGTTGTGCGGCAGGATTTAATTGACAGCCGTCCGGAGATTGTGCAGATCCTGGTAGACGGCATCGCGCGTTCCGGTCTCTGGCTTGATAAGGGGAAGCCTCATCGGGACGCTGCCGCAGACTTCGTGGGCCGCTATTATTACAACCAGAAACCGGCGCTCTTACGGTGGGCGCTGACGAAGCCTCTCGATCGCGTGATGTATAGCCCCCTTGCGCCGCGCAAGCCGGATTTCGATATGGTTCGCGACCTGATGATA
Source organism: Bryobacteraceae bacterium (assembly GCA_036557345.1). Taxonomy (GTDB): domain Bacteria; phylum Acidobacteriota; class Terriglobia; order Bryobacterales; family Bryobacteraceae; genus Bog-105. The sequence goes on along the minus strand of DATBHS010000243.1, from coordinate 28,274 downwards.
GAAACCGGCGTTCTGGACAAGAAAATCGAATTCGAAGAGTACACGGATACTCGATTCTCTGACCGAGCGACTATTCAAACGGCATGGAAGTATGAGCCCGGGGTTGCTACCGCAAGATAACCGTCCACACAGACATCCTGAGCTTAGGGAGAATTGAATGTTTCGCAGACGCTTTATTCAAAATATTGCGCTGGCAGGCACCGGCAGTCTGGCAGGTGGAGAAACCCGGCGGCGCGAGGAAGTTGTCTACAGGGTCCAGGGATTTACTTGTGTTACGTGCGCTGTGGGCCTGGAAACGTTGTTACGACGCCAGAAAGGCGTGACGCGAGCAGAAGCCAGCTATCCCAGCGGTATTGTACGGATCGAGTTTGACCCCACTCTGCTGACCGATAAAGTGCTCCGGGAGTTTATCTCTGAAATGGGCTTCACTGTAGCGGAAAAGGCCTAACCGTCCGCCCTCAGATCGATTTCTCCTGCCGTCGTATGGTCGCCTTTGTCGCGAATGTCGCATTTGGTACTAGCCGCGATGCAAGCCGAGAAGTTTTGCCCCGTTTACCAACTGTTTATCGAATCGACGTAAAGATGTTTCGGGGTTGTGATCGTGTGAAGAGCCCACTTGGGCATTGAGGCGAACCCGGTCCATCGGCTTCGAATGTATGCATAGCCGAGGACTCGAGTAAACTTCGTAAGGGAAAGGCATCCATAGAATTCAGTGAAAAAGGATTGTTGGCCGGGTGGCTCCGTGACCCGCAGACACTTTCTGCAAAGCGCGGGGGCTTTGTCTGTCGGCTTGGCGTTCACGACCGCCAAGCACGTTCGTGCTGAGAATAAAAGGTCTGCGGGTTGGCGCACGTTCGAAGTGACCACAAGGATCGAAATCCAGAAGTCTTCAGGGACAACACGTTTGTGGGTACCTGCACCGCTCATCAGGAAGACCTCATTTCAGAAGACGATATCCAATATGTTTAACGCAAGGGGTGGTACCGCCCGAATGCTCCAAAGGAAGCCAGATGGGCTCGGATTTGTAGCCGCGGAATTTCCTTCAGGCGCCACGCCGGTGTTCACGCTCACGAGTCGGATCGCAACGAGGAACTACAAGGTCGATCTTTCCGCGCCCGGCAAAACGCCAGAAGCGGATATCGCGGAATTGGCACGCTTTAGGCGATCGACGAAGATGCTGCCGACCGACGGCATTGTGAAAGCCACTGCCGACGAGATCACGCGCGGTGCAAAGAATGATTTGCAGAAGGCGCACGCGATCTACGAATGGATTGTCGAGAACACGTTTCGAGATCCGAAGGTCCGCGGGTGCGGTCGGGGCGACATTCGGTTTATGTTGGAATCCAAGCACCTGGGCGGGAAATGTGCCGATCTCAATGCGCTCTATGTCGGTCTGGCACGCGCAGCCGGTCTCCCAGCACGAGATGTCTACGGTATCCGGATTGCCAGCTCAGAGCGGGGATTCAAAAGCCTCGGCACGTCGTCAGAGAACATCACGAAAGCACAACACTGCCGAGCGGAAGTGTACATCCGGGAATACGGCTGGGTTCCTGTGGACCCAGCCGACGTTCGAAAGGTTGTTCTTGAAGACCCACCCGGAAACCGTTCACTTAGCGACCCGCTGGTTAAAAGGGCACGAACACAACTTTTCGGATCTTGGGAGATGAATTGGATGGCGTATAACTTCGCGCACGATGTTACATTGCCCGGATCAACTGGGGCGCCGCTCCGCTTTTTCATGTACCCTCAGGCTGAAACGAGTCGAGGCCGAATCGACAGTCTTGATGCAAGCAATTTCAAATACGAAATCACGTCAAAAGAGATTCTGCTTGCGGCGGCGTAGCACCAGAATTGCCGCGCCCGTTTCACCCACCATAGCGTGTGTCGCAAGTTCCGAATTGCTGTCGAATAACGCGCGACGCGGTAATTGAACCGGCAATGGCGACATGCCCCGAGGCGCGTTGCACATTGAGTTCTAATGTCCGAATCGCGGGCTATGCTTCCCGGTGCAGTCGGGCGTCCTTGAATCGAGAAACGCTTCGGGACACTGAAGCGGATTGGCCATGGGACGCGCAGTCCGTTTGTCCGAATCGAGAGCTCTGTCCGACGGTTGCCGAGCGTTCGAACAATTCGCACAGACGGCACCGTTCTGATATGAATGCTCGCTGATCCGCTACCATTGATGCTCCCTTCCCGGGATCACGACGACCTTCCCGCGGGCATGACCTGTCTTGACATATGCGATGGCCTCGCCCGTGTCATTCAGTGGGTACTGACGATCAATAACTGTATGTATTTTGCCGGTTTGCATCAGTGTGCCGAGCAACTCCATATCGCCTTGTCTGAATCGCGCGATGAAGAATACAAATTTCTGATGCAAAAAGGTTGACCGGACAATCGCGTCAAGCATGCGGAGGAGGGTCGGTCCCAGTTGCTTCGGCGCACCCGCCAGAACGCATCGGCCACCTGGAGCCAGAACACGGCGCAATTCGGCTAGCGTGCGGTTGCCGACGTTATCAAGCAGCAGATCGTACCGTTTTTTATCGCAGGTGAAGTCCTGCTGCGTGTAATCGATGACGACGTCTGCGCCAAGCGACCGGACCATCTCCACGTTCTTGGTGCTACAAACACCTGTCACTTCTGCGCCGAACGCCTTCGCCATTTGCACCGCGAACGTGCCTACGCCGCCCGCTGCACCGTTGATGAGAACCTTGTGCCCCGGCGCAAGGCTGCCTTTGTCCCGCAGTCCCTGTAGGGCCGTGAGGCCGGCGACAGGGACGCTTGCGGCCTCCTCGAACGTAATGTTGTCGGGCTTCGCCACCACTTTGGATTCGGTGGCGCGCACGTACTCGGCGAAAGAGCCCCTGCCTACGCCAAAAACTTTGTCCCCGGGCTTGAAGCAGGTCACAGCGCTGCCAACGGATACGATCTCGCCTGCGACGTCTACGCCAGGGTGGGGCGACTTCAGCCGCCAATCAAGAGGGTTAACCGAAGCGGCGTACGCTTTGATGAGAACTTCGCCCTTCCTCGGAACGGGTGGCTCGATGTCGACCAGCTCAAGGCACTTTCCAGAACTGCGCCTTATATAAATAGCGGCTTTCATCGGTTCCCCGGAGAAGTGCATGCCGCCATCGGCAGTCCTATCGTTAAAACGAAATTGCGGCGGTTTACTTCGGCATCACGCCTAAACTCGAAGATGGAACCAGATTACTACCCAGTAAGCGCCTTCGGCTTTTGCCGTCCGTGCATTCCAAACCACAGGCAGATTTCCGATAGAGATACGGCGATGACACCCGAGCGGCCTTTGTAGCGCGAGTCAATCGAAACTCCATCTTTGGTTGGATGCAAGAAGATCCGATTGCGGATAGAATTGACCGCAATTGCGGATGACTTCAGACGCGAATGTCAAATCGGATGTTGTGGTCGTCGGCGGTGGACTCGCTGGATTGGCATCGGCAATTCACCTTGCCCGAGCGGGGCTTACGGTTACTTGCCTCGAACCCGTGGAACGGTTCGAGCAAATCGTAGGCGAATCCCTCGACTGGTCGGCACCGGAACTCTTTCAGGAACTTGGATTCGAGATGAAGGATCTCGTACAGGCTGGTATTGCTACATATAAGCGCCATGTCATCCTTCAACTTGCAGACGGCTCACGCGCCGAGTACATCCCTTCGGACTGGCTGGGCCGACCGCCTTTCAATATCGAATTACGGACGTTGCATCTCGACCGCGTAACGCTCCATCAGGAATTACAACGGCTTGCAGAACAGTCCGGCGTGTTGTTTATACATGAAACAGCGGCAACGGTCGAAGGCAACGGAAAAAGGATTGAATCCATTTTGACAGATTCCGGTAATCGCTATACGGCGCACTGGTTTGTTGACGCCTCAGGGTCGGCCAGCACTTTTCTCGGTCGACAACTCGACTTGCCGTATACCCAGTATGGACCGAGAAAGGTCGGGATGTGGTCGTACGCGTCTGTCGAAGATTGGCAGGAGGGCACGATCCTATACGGCGAGAACCGAAAGGATGAATATTTCAGCTGGATTTGGGAGATTCCGATTGCACCCGGAAAAGTGAGCCTCGGGTACGTGACTTCCGGAGCTGCAATCAAACACCAACGAGCGCGAGGGCAGTCGGTGGATGACATCTTCCGGCTTCAATTGAGCAAGTTCGCACGGTTTGACCGAGTTCTGTCGGAAGGCGACTTTCAAACGCCTGCAGTCCGTTCCTTTCAGTGCCGCGATTGTCGAACGGCTTGCGGACCCAACTGGGTGATTGTCGGCGAAGCAGCGGCCGTTGCCGATCCGATTACGGGCAATGGGGTGACCGCCGCGCTCAGGCACGCAGCGGAGGGAAGCCGTTTAATTCTGAAATTCCTAAAACAAAAAAAGATTCCCTGGTACGCCCGTGCTATGTATAACTTGCGCGTTTCTCAAATGGCTAAATTCTTCAACAGTCTCATTGAGAAACTGGCATATGGTTGCACGCTCAGAAATCGCTTTGGCTTACTTAAGACGGGCGACATTTACACCGCGCTTGCGTGGAGCTTGAATCATCTTTACTCAAGAATACGGCCGAACGGCATATTCACGACGGCAGCATTCGTTACGGCACTGTCTACGTTCCGCGCAATGGCCTGGTTGATGGAGCAAATTGTTCAGCGGTTCCCTGCTGGCGGCCCGCGGCTCGTCCCGCGCGAGGCTCACTGAGGTGCATGCGTCTCCTGTGTTGCGGCTCGGGTGATCCGATCCTCTTTATACACGGCATTCCGACAAGCAATCGACTCTGGGATGGTATCATCCGCCGACTTTCGGAGCGATTTACATGCTATACCCTCGATCTACCTGGATTGGGAAGTGAGCCGAGAATGACCTGTGGATTGGGAGAATTGCGCAGAATTGTGGAAGAGGTCGAGCTATTACGAGTTAAGGCGGGTATGGAACGTTGGAATGTTGTTGGACACGATGCCGGCTCAGCAATTGCGGTCGTCTACGCTCACGTATTTGCCGAACGCGTAAAAAGGCTCGCACTCATGTCGCCTGCCTTATTTCCCGATATTCGCCCCTATTATCTCTTTCGGTTGTTGAGAAAGCCAATTGTAGGCGAACTCCTGGCGCCCTGCGTCCATCCCCTCATCTGGCGAGTTGCAATGCGACGCGCTTGCCGTGGAAGGGACGCTGATTGGCAGCTTGCGTTGGCGGCTTTCGAAATGCCGTTCCGAGGCCCGCTTGGACCATGGCACATGATGCGCGTCTTGCGGTGGGGCAAACCATCCGAAGTACTCGGGGAGATGCCTGACTTACTTCCCGCGCTGCGACCGCGCACGATCATCTTTCACGGTGCGAACGACCCCGCAATACCGGTGAGCTTTGCCTATCGCGCCGCTGCGCTGATTCCGAATTCCAAACTGGCGATTGTGGATGCTGGGCATTTCGTTCCCCTGAACTGCCCGGAGGTCATCTCACACGGTCTTGATTTGTTTTTCAACGGTGAAAAGCCCGATCTTAATGGAGTACTGGCAAAGGAGAAAAAATGAATTTAGCTGGCGGATGGGTTCGACGGCCGATGTTCTGGTTATGTATTTGCGTTGCAATGTCCTTGCTGGTCCTCGTGTATCCGATATACGTCATTCGCCCGTTTCGTTATCAGGGCCCGCACGAACTACAGGCGGCATTGCTGGTCATACGCGTTAGACCGTTCCTTGAAATCGGTTTCGTTATCGCTGGATTGTCCTTACTGGTGCTCGCGTGGCGGCAAGCTCGCGGCTGGTTCTATAAGCTGGCAGCATCCGTTTGTGCCCTGCTTGTTGTCCTCTTCGCCTTCGTATCGCGCATCAACGTCTACGAACTAATGTTTCATCCGTTAGATAAGCCTACTTTCTCAGCGGCTTCCAAATCGAAGTTGGACGGGGGCGAGGAAGTAATCGCGGTCCGCATCGCGACGGGCGCGCGAGCCTACCCGGTCCGCAGCATGTCTTACCACCATATCGTCAATGATGTGCTTGGCGGGTTGCCAATTGTAGCTACGTATTGAACGCTCTGTCACACCGGTCTGGTGTTTCAAAGAACTGTTGACGGGGTACAACTGCGCTTTCACTTGGCTGGAATCAATAACCAGAACTTCTTGATGCGCGATGAGCAAACAGGAACGTACTGGCAGCAGATTACTGGTCTTGCCATAGCGGGCCCGCTCGCGGGGCATCGTCTAGTCCTGGTTTCCGCCGATGAACTTACTTTCAAGCTCTGGAAAAAGGAGCAGCCAAACGGTACCGTGCTGAACGATGTTCGTCAATATGCCAGCGAGTACGCTCCAGAGAATTGGGACGTCAGGATGGCCAAGGCTCCGACGGTTATCAGCTATGCGCAGGCTGGCCTCAAAGCGCGGGAGTTAATACTCGGCATTCACGCCTTTGGGGCTAGTCGCGCATTTCCGTACGCGGTGGTTCTCAAAGAGAAATTGATCCAGGATCGGATTAGATCTGAGCCTGTTGTGCTCGTGGTCGGCCAGGATAACCGTTCGGTGCGCGTGTTCAGGCAGCGCATTGCCGGCGCGGCCGAAACGCCACAGTTTTACCGGATTATCGACATCAAGAATGATGCACAGGCAAACAAGATGAGATCAGATGCCCTATTTATGGATGCGCAGACCGGCAGTGAATGGAACTTTCAAGGTTGCGCGGTCGCCGGCAAACTCAAGGGCGTTTGCCTCGACCACGTCGAGGTGATCAAGGACTATTGGTTTGACTGGCGCAACTACAATCCTCAAACAACCGTTTACGGCGTAACGGCAAAGATTCGTTAAGTGCTGCAAAACGAATATCAAACTTAAGTTTGACATTCAAGCCCATCTTTACCTGGGCGGTCACATCGGATACATTGCACATGAAGCAAACTCATGCCACACATCCAACTGACCGAAGGCGTTCCTGGCATCCTTGGTCCGATGTTGTTCCGGCCCGAGACGGCGAAGCCCTTAAATGAACTAGCCGAAGTACTGCTGCGAAGGCCGAATTCTTGATCGCGCGCCGACCGGGAACTGATCGCGACCTATGTCTCGGCACAGAATGATTGCTTTTTCTGTCAGACGATCCATGGGGCGGTGGCGGCTCATCATTTGCAGGGTGACGAAGCCCTGGTACTCGAAACGAAACGCAGCCCGCAGAAAGCGCCAATCAGCGGCAAGCTTAAGGCGCTCCTGGCCATCGCAGGCAAGGTGCAGAAAAGTGGCAAGCGTGTCACTTCGGAGGACATCGAAGCGGCCAGGCGAGAAGGGACAACCGATATCGAGATTCACGATACCGTGCTGATCGCGGCTGCGTTCTGCATGTATAACCGCTATGTGGATGGACTGGCGACCTGGGCGCCAGATGATCCCGAATTGTATCGGCAGCCTGCCGCGCAACTAGCCATTGAAGGATATCTTGTTTCCACTGACCACGTGTCCGCTGTGGCAACGGGACAGCAAGGTTAGAGGGCATCCATGGCGTATATTCATCTGAACGAAAATCTACCGGGCATTCGTGCGCTCTTCGATTTCCGTCCCGAAACGGCTGAACCGCTTTGCAGGTTAGCGGATGTCTTGCTGCATCAGCCCAATTCTCTTTCCAGAGCGGAACGTGAGCTGATTGCGACCTATGTCTCGTCCTTAAACGATTGCCGGTACTGCCAAACTGCTCACGGCGCTATCGCCGCATATCAACTGGATGGAAATGAAAGCATAGTCGCTCAAGTGAAGCGCGATTACACGGCAGCGCCGATTTCGGACAAGCTGAAAAGCTTGCTGATCATCGCCGGGAAGGTGCAGAGAGGCGGCAAGCAAGTCACCGCGGAGGATGTGGAGAACGCGCGGAGGTTTGGAGCAACCGATATGGAAATTCACGATACGGTCCTGATTGCGGCTGCATTCTGCATGTATAACCGCTATGTGGACGGACTCGGAACTTGGGCTCCGGAGGACATAGAAACGTATAAGCCGCGAGCGGCCGTGGTCGCCGAGGGCGGCTACAATCGAATCCCATCGGATATACGGAACCAGCAGGCCACGGCTGCACGCTGATTTAACTATGAAGCCGATGTTTTTGCGCGAGGTGGAGGAAAATCCACACCCGAGCCCGCATACGAACCTGATCCGGGTGATGCAGGACAGCGGCGCGGAATATCCTCAGATCTGGCATCTGTTTGCTTTCCGTCCGGACGCGACCGAGCACCTGGGAAAGTTCACTCAAGAGATTATGCGCGGCGCAGCATCCTTAACTCCCGGCATGCGGGAACTGATTGCTGCATTCACGTCGTACCACAATGATTGCCCGTTCTGAACGAAATATCACGCTGCAGTTGCAGCGGATTTGCTTGGAAGCGACGAACTAGTCTGGGGTGCATTGCGCGATTTGGAGAGTTCGTCGCTTTCCGATAAGGACAAAGCCTTACTGATGTTCGTTGCGAAGGTGAACCATGAGTCGCCAAGCATCACAGCGAATGATATAGAGCGATTGCACGAAATCGGATGGTCTGATGAAGCCCTCTACTGCGCGATTACCGTCTGTGCACTGTTCAACTTTTACAACCGCTGGATCGATGCATCAGGCGTGCATGCGATGTCGGACAAAGCGCACCGCGAATTCGGGCATAGAACTGCCGCGCATGGCTACATTCGCGACTAACGAGGTCGAATAGCAGTGAGAGCGAACGGCAGTGTTCAAGCAGGAATTACGACAGGAGCAGCATAGGGACAATGACGATTCCAACAGCGTGTCTTGCAAGCGCCGAATTTATTCCATTGAATCAGCTCGGGACCACGGATGATTGCGGATTTGCTCCTTTCCTGGATGACGCTTCGATTGCACGCGGTCTGGCATTTTCAAAAATAGCTGCATGAGCGCACGGTACCTCTCTTGCTGCCGACCGCCTCTTAGGACAGGCCGCAAAGAACGCCGCAGCCCAGAGCACAAGCTGATTCGCACGCGTTAAAGTGAGCTCGCCGCCGCGAGTTGGATTCAGAATTACAACCTAGGTCCGATGACATTCTGCGTAACGCCGCGTAAACTACCTTAGTCTTGCTTGCGCGCTACAAAGCTGCCGCATATGCAAGAGTTGCAACCCAGGGGTAACAATCATGCCACATATATCCCTTCCGGAGGGCGTGCCGGGAATTCGCGGGCCCATGATGTTCCGGCCCGAAACAGCCAAACCATTGAATGAACTCGCGGAAATTCTGTTGCAGGGGCCGCATTCGCTGTCGCCGGGAGAACGTGAGTTGATAGGAGCCTACGTTTCTTCCCGAAATGAATGCGCCTATTGCCAGACCATTCACGGCGCAATTGCCGCTCACCATCTCGGAGGTGATGAACAACTCGTTGCGTGTGTGAAAGAGAACTTTCAGCAGGCGGACATTTCCGACAAGATGAAGGCACTGCTAACAATCGCCGGCAAAGTGCAGATCGGCGGCAAGAACGTCACAACCGAGGACGTGGAGCACGCTAGGAAATGTGGGGCGACCGATCTTGAAATCCACGACACTGTGCTGATTGCCGCGATGTTTTGCATGTGTAATCGCTACGTTGATGGCCTCGCTACTTGGGCCCCCGAGGACCCTGACTTTTATCGCCAGCGCGCAGCCAAGATTGCGACGGAAGGTTATGTTTCTGCAACCCTCGCGGTGCCAGCTACGAATCAAGCGGCTTAAAACTCAGGACATCACGAATACAAGTCTCAAGGTAAAAAATGCCTTCCTTCATTGAAAGGACTCACAGATGAATACCTGCCGGTGGTTTGTGCTGCTTTCCCTCGCTGCCGCTATTGCGCCAGCTCTGCAGGCTCAGGATCCAGTCGGAGCCATTGAGGGCGTAGTCGCCGACAAGTCTGGAAGGCCGGTGGCCGCCCATGTCTCAGCCACAAACATCGATACCAGCTTTCGCAAAGAGACCGAAGCAGAGGGTAATGGAGTTTTCCGCGTTCCTCTGCTGCCGGTGGGCCGGTACAGGCTAACGGTCGAGGCGCCACATTTTGCCACGCTCGTTCAGGAGCCCATTATTGTCAATGTAAGCCAGACGTTGCGCGTCCAACTGAGCCTCGAAGTTGCGACGGTGAAGGAGACTGTAACGGTCACAAGTGACGCGCCGCTCGTCGATACGTCAACAAACACGCTCGGCGCCGTAGTGACCGGGCACGAAATCCTGGAACTGCCGCTAAACGGCCGGAATTTCACACAGCTCGGGCTGCTGCAAAGCGGAGCTGCCCCTTTGACCGCCGGTTTGATTGAAGCGGGAGGTCCAATGCGGCAAGGACAGACGTATGCGGTCAATGGCGCACGTCCTGAACAGAATAATTACGTTGTCGACGGCGCGCGAAATGGTAACCGCATGGATAGCGGATATGCGCTCCAGGTTCCTGTAGATGCAATCGCCGAGTTTCGGATTCTCACCGCAACCGCTCCTCCTGAATATGGCGCTACTGCGGGCGCGACTACTGCCGTGATCACGCGTTCCGGAACCAATCGCTTTCATGGAGACCTCTATGAATTCATGCGCAACGACGATCTGGATACGCGCAATTTCTTCTCGGCAGAGGTAGAGCCGTTGCACCAAAATCAATTCGGCGGAACTCTGGGCGGCCCCATTAAGAGGGACAAGCTCTTCTTTTTTGCATATTACGAGGGATACCGGAACAGGCAAGGCGAGACGACCTCCTCTATCGTTCCTGGCACCCAGGAACGCACGGGAGACTTTTCAGAGCTCGGTTACCCTTTGTTGAATTTTGCGGCCGGCGGGACTCACTTCCCCGGCAATAAGATTCCTCCGCAAGCCCTGAACCCGGTTGCTCTCAACGTTGTGAATTTATATCCGATCCCGAACCCTGGTCCAAACCTATACCGCACAACGGTTGTCGGTACGAACGACTACGACCAGGCCGGCGCTCGAATCGATTACAATTTGTCGGCCAAAGATCAACTTTCTGCGCGCTATTCTTTTTCCGGAGGTCACGACCTCAACCCTGTGTCCGTGCGTGGAACTACAGTACCGGGCTTTCCGACTCGCGACGATCGTAAAGCGCACTCTGCCGAACTGTCGAGCATGCACATCTTTTCGCCGTCACTTACCAATTCGGCGCGCTTCACTTTTCTACGCTTCCCATTCGATTTCGACTTGCGGTTAAACCAAACACCACCGAGCGCGCTCGGATTTGAGTATTCCTCATCCAATGCCCCCGGCCAAGGCCCCCCATTTTTCAACGTTGTTGGCTACTCGCCAGTAGGGGGCGCAATCACAGGGCCACGAACATCCTTGCAGAACAGCTACGGGGGACAAGAGAGCCTTTCGTGGATCAAGGGTACGCATTCCATGCGGTTTGGTGTTGAATTTCTACAGACGCAATTGGACATGTTCCAGGCAATCGCGCCCAACGCTTTCTTCGTGTTCGCGTCAACTTTCCCGACGAACGATGCGATTGCCAACCTGTTACTCGGTGCGCCCGTAACGTTTTACCAAGGGCTCGGCAACTTTAACCGTGGATTACGCAACTGGAATCTTGGTTTGTATGCGCAGGATGAATGGCGGATCAACTCGCGGCTGACACTTAATTACGGGCTTCGATACGAAAGAATCAATCCAATCACAGAAATCGAAAACCGGCTGAATGCCTTCGTGCCGGACGTTCAATCCAAAATATTTCCAGATGCGCCAGCCGGATTGCTGTTTCCTGGCGATCCGGGTATCGCAGCGGGTATCGCTCAAGGGGACAATGCTTTTATGCCGCGCATCGGCTTCGCCTGGGATCCAACCGGAGAAGGCAAATGGGCTGTACGCGCGGGCTATGGCGTCTTCTACGATCAATTTCAGAACGGTGCTGGTACTGCATCTCAGGTTCCGATCAGCGCTCTGCCGTACGCGCAATTCGTTCAATTCGGCGGTGCAGGTTTAAATTTTGAGAACCCCTATGTGGGGCATAGCTACCCGGCACCGAACACATTCGTGACACCCTCCACGGTCTTCGCTATGGATCCCACTGCGCGCCCGCCCTACGCGCAGAATTGGAATTTCGGCGTCCAGCGCTCTCTTTTTGAACACTATCTTCTGGAAATGCGCTATGTCGGCGCGAAAGGGACACACTTACCTCGAAACATTGAAGCTAATCCGGCGGTTTATCGACCAGGAGCGACAGCCCAGAATGCAGACCAACGGCGTATCTATGCCGGTTGTCCCGCCGCCGGAGGGCCATGCACATTCTCTACTATTGCCGAGTTAGTCGACGTAACGAATTCCACATACGAAGCAGGCCAGATTAGCTTCTCAAGGCGGTTTTCGGCAGGTCTCGGGTTCAATGTTTCCTACTGGCTTTCTAAGTCTCTGGATTATCACTCGTCGATGAACCTGGCTGGCGCCTCCTCGCAACCGTTGGCCGGAGAGAACGATCTCGCGCAAAATCCATTCGATCTCGATGCCGAGCACGGGCCGTCATTGTTCGACGCACGCCAAAGACTTGTAGCTAGCGGGTCGTATATGATTCGCTTCTCGGGAGGAGCTCCCATAGTCCAAAAGCTGTTTCGCGGATGGGAGTTCAACGTAATCGCGTCTCACAATTCACCCACACCGTTCACCGTCTACGATTCGACGAACGTTGCGTTACAGGCCAATAGCCCGCCAATTTCGGGATATCCGGCGAGCCGGCCGGATCTCATCGGCGATCCGAACAGCGGGCCTCACACGGTGCAGGAGTGGCTCAATCCCGCTGCGTTTCTTCGATTGAATCCGGTCACACAGGTGGGACAATTCGGCAATGCGGGCCGCAATATCGCCCGCGGTCCGGCGTTTACGGATTTCGACGTCTCCCTTACACGCAGCTTTGCATTGACGGAGGGGATACGTCTTCAGTTCCGCGCCGAGTCATTCAATGTGGCAAATCATCCAAACTTTGGGTTGCCGGTTGCAGACCTGAATTCACCAAACTTCGGCCAAATCCTCACGGCGAATTCTCCGCGTCTGATGCAGTTTGCGCTGAAGCTGATGTTTTAGCCCACTCGGAGAATGAAAGAGCCGGCAACAGAGTCTGACATTCGGTATCAAGGCTGGCGAGTAGTGCTAGCCTCCTCGGGTTGTGTATTCGTCAGCTTCGCTTCGCTGTTCATCTACACATTTGGAATCTTTCTCAAGCCGCTTGCGACCGAATTTCACTGGACCCGCGAGGCTGTCTCGGCGGCATTCGGCTTCGCCGCGCTTGCCATTGCGGCCTCTTCGCCCATACTTGGCGCATTGCTCGATCGCTTTCCTGCGCGACGTATCATCCTGCCGTGCTTTGTAATCTTTGGCTGCGGGTTCGCTTCTCTCTGCTTGCTAACAGATCATTTATGGCACCTGTATGCAGTGTTCCTTCTGCTTGGAATGGTAGGCAACGGGACTGCGCACTTGGCGTATTCACGGCTCCTCTCCACTTGGTTTGACAAGCGGCGTGGCGCCGCTTTTGCCCTCCTACTTTCGGGCGGAGCGTTGGGTGCCATGATCCATCCGCTATTGGCACAAGCGCTCATCAGTGCGGCAGGCTGGCGGAATGCATTTCTCGCTCTTGGCGCTGCCGCGCTTTTGATCGGATTGTCGCTTGGCTTGACGATTCGAGAACGCCCGGCTCATTCACAATCAACGCCCATGCCGGCGTCAGGCAATTCGACGACTGAGGCTTTGCGATCTCGACCTTTCTGGGCCATCCTGGCGGTGCTCTTCTTGTGTTCAATCAGCCAGAATGGCGCGATCGCGCATCTCTCCTCATTGCTAACTGATCGAGGTATTTCTCCGGAACGCGCAGCGCTGGCGGCCTCCGTCCTGGGCGGGGCAACATTACTCGGAAGACTTTTCACCGGCTGGCTTCTCGATCGCCATTTCGCGCCGCGAGTCGCGTTCTCCATTCTGACCGTCGCGGCTTTGGGCACCTTCGTCCTTTCCGGGGCCCGATCGGTTGGCACGGGTATATTCGGAGCCACGTGCATCGGTATTGGAATGGGCGGTGAAGCGGACATCACACCCTATCTGTTGTCGAGATACTTCGGACTGCGCTCATTCTCCAAGCTCTACGGCTTGAGCTGGACCGCGTACGCCATCGCCGCCGCGATTGGCCCCGTGGTTATGGGGAAAGCATTCGACCTGACAGGATCCTACCAGACGCTCTTGGCTGAGCTGGCTTTCACAAGCGTCATCGCCGCGGGAATGATGCTTCTCTTACCTCGTTACTCAGTGGTCTTAAACAATGAGCAGTTCTCCGGGGTCGAGCTGGCATCAAACGCTTGTGACTGAGTTTCGCGATAGCTACCGTATTGGTTGTCCGCCGTTGGAATTTGAACCTTTACGATGACGGGTCCGGCGCCTTGCACTCTTCGTTCCTAGCTCCCGCCTGCCTTATGAACTGATCGTCGCCCAGTAATTGCAAGAGACTTGTCCCATCGTTCTGCGAAATACTTCCACTGTGGTGGGCTTTTGATATTGCGGTTCAGAGCAGAGTTTTGTAAGTGAGTGACGACAACTCGTTTATGACGCATATTCCTCACTCCGTCTTCCGCTCGTACGAGCCTGCGAGGCGCTCATCCAGATGCCGAAGTCGACGGCGCCTACGAGCTTTCCGCGAAGCACTCGGATACGCGTTAGGCTATCAAAGAGAATCGTCGCGCGGCGTGCGTCGCTCGTTAACGCCGCTGCCCAGTGTCAGACTATTGATCGGCGACAATTGAAAAAGTCGATCGAATTTAATTGTTGACGCCGGTCAGACGATTACGCCTCGCGCTTGACATGCAGTCACGCGGATCTAGAACAATAAGGCCAACCTGAAATAATCAGCGTGCCATCGAAGATCAAATAGAAACATAGATCGCGTGTGACGGGGCGTGTTTGTTGATCCTCTCGACCTTCCAAGATTGCGTTGCATTTGAATTTGGTGGCCCGACTTGACATAACTGCCTCGATGTAACGATGGCGTCGTGTCGCGATTTACGGCTGTTCCACTTGCGAAAGTCTCGCTTGTCCGGATTTGCGGAAGACCAGCTTGCTCAATTCCCGCAACCAAAGTACCGAACTCGCAACAGCTGCACAGAGCAGCCAATCGGCAAGGCTTAAGGGCACGGTTGAAAACGCTTGCTGCAAGCCAGGCAAATAGATGACTGCGACCTGCAATGCGACTGACACTCCCACGGCTAACCATAACCAGCCGTTGCTGAATAAATGGATGAAGGCGCTTTGCTCATCGGAACGAGAATTGAACACATTAAACATCTGAAAAAGCATCAGCGTTGTAAACGCCATCGTCTGTGCATAGTGAATATCGCCCGAGGCGTTGATAAGACCGCCTGGCAAGCTTGCATCCAGCACGCCTAAGGTTCCTATGGCCATCACCGCTCCAACAAAAGCGATACCCCACCACATTCGACCGGTGATTGCACGCTCTTCGCGCGGGCGCGGAGGCGCGTCCATGACAGTCTTTTCGGCGGGATCAAGGCCGAGGGCGAGGGCGGGTGCGCCATCTGTCACAAGGTTAATCCACAGAATCTGGGTCGCCAGCAGGGGCAATGCCAGTCCTCGTTCTCCAGCGGTTAGTCCTATCGACCTCGCCAGTAGCACGCCGAGGAACATCGCCATCACCTCGCCGATATTCGAGGACAGTAGGTACCGAAGAAACTTCCGAATATTCGAGAAGATCGCCCTTCCCTCTTCCACGGCGGCAACGATCGTGGCAAAATTGTCATCCGCAAGGACCATATCTGCGACTTCCCTCGAAACGTCCGTTCCCGTGATTCCCATCGCTATTCCAATATCCGCAGTCTTCAATGCGGGCGCATCATTGACACCATCTCCTGTCATTCCGACTATGGCGCCATCGCGCTGAAGGGCCTTCACGATTCGTAATTTGTGTTCCGGAGTGACCCGTGCATACACGGAAGTCGTTTTCGTGATCTCGAGCAGTTCTTCATCCGACAAGTTTTCCAGTTCAAGTCCAGTTGCGACACGCCCGCCATCGTCGATCGCCAGTTCCTTGGCAATTACCTCCGCAGTTCGAGGATGATCGCCGGTAATCATGATCGGACGGATCCCTGCATCCCTCGCCCGAGCAACGGCCTGTTTTGCTTCTTCCCGAGGTGGATCTATCATGCCGACTAGCCCGGCAAACACCAGATCACGCTCAACACTCTCGTTATGCAGTAAGGCTTCCTCGGTGCCTTTCGGAAAGATTCGGTAAGCCATGCCCAATGTTCGCAGCGCTTCGCCTGCAAGTTCTTCAGTGGCCCTGGCAATTTCCGTCCGACGCTTCTTTGTCAACACTGCCGTTTCGGACCCTACAAGCTCGTGCGAGCAGTGCGCAAGTAGCACATCCGGTGCTCCTTTTGTGAAGACAAAAGTGCGTTCCTGCCCCGCGGCCTCGCGGTCGATCGTAGTCATCAACTTGCGCTCCGAAGAGAACGGGACCTCGGCTATTCGTATGAAGTGAGATCCGAGGTACCGTGCATCCAAACCCGCACTTCGCGCGGCCAAAAGAAGCGCGCCCTCCGTGGGATCGCCCTGGACCCCCCAACGGCCGTCGTCTTGTCGGAGTGTCGCGTTGTTGGCCCTGGCGGCTATTGTGAGTGCGCGGTCCAACTCAAATCGCAAAGGATCGTTGAGTGATTCTTCACGTCGTTCAGACACGATACCTGGTGCAACGCAGGCAGCCGTCGCGATGTTTACGGTACCGCCGGCCGTGACCACCTTTCGAACGGTCATTTCATTCTTTGTCAGGGTTCCAGTTTTGTCCGACGCGATCACGTTCGCACAACCGAGGGTTTCGACCGCCGCTAAGTGGCGGATAAGAGCATGTCTTTTGGCCATACGTTGTACGCCCGATGACAGGACCACGGTGACAATGGTGGGCAAACCTTCGGGCACTGCCGCGACAGCCAGCGCGACGCCCAAGACAAAGACATCCACAATCGCCGACAACCCAGTTACATGTTCCGCGATTATGATGGTCGTAATCATTACGATGGCAATAGCAATTACGATCAGTCCGAGTAGTTTGCCCGTGCGGCTGAGTTGCTCCTGGAGCGGGGTTGTTTCGGATGGGGTCTCTCTCAGTAACCTGGCGATGCGGCCTATTTCGGTCTGCATGCCGGTTGCGACCACCACCCCCAGGCCCCGTCCGTAAGTAGCCGTCGTGCCGCTGAAGACCATATTGTGTCGGTCTCCCACCTGCGCTGCGAAGGATATTGGAGCGGCATCTTTTGAGACTGGTACGCTCTCGCCAGTCAAAGTAGCCTCCGCAGTTTCGAGAGCAGTCGCTTGAACCAAACGTGCGTCAGCAGGAATCGTATCTCCTTCCTCAACGGACAGAAGATCGCCCGGAACCAGCGCGGCCGCGAGTACAATACGGCGTTCACCATCGCGAACCACGGTCGCCTTAGCAGGCGACATCGCTCGCAAGGATGCAATTGCCTGTTCAGCACGTGACGTCTGGACATACCCCAAGACAGCGTTCACGACCACGATTGCCAAGATCGTCAGAGCTTCGTAAGGCAGCGCCGAGTCGCGTTCGTAGAGCCACACGAATGCCGAGATGAATGTTGCGATCAGCAACAGGATTACAAGCACATCTCGAAACTGCCGAAGGAACTTGCGCCACGCGGGTACTGGCGTCTCAGCGATCAGACTATTCGGACCGAATTGCGCAAGCCTTGTGCGGACTTGGTCTGTACTCAATCCGCCTCGCGGGTCCGTCCCTAGTGTGGCCAGGATATCGTTTACAGATCGCTGATATGGCGGGATTGAGTTTTCCTTGCCAGACACCGTTGAATTGCACCCCTTTGCCATGGTCTACCAGCAAGCTAAGAATAGCTGCTAAAGAGGCCTGCGCGTGGATCAAGTGAATTGTGAGGCGGCGACGAAAACGCGAACGATTCTGGGCAGCTTGCATCAATGAGAACCAGTCGTGGCGAAAAGCGTGCAAGTGCGACTGGAGTAGTATTGATGGAATTCTAGAAACAGCAGTGTGAACCGATGGTGGCACCCTATCCAGGAAAACAGGTCCGTGATGCCGCACTGCTATTGTTAACCGCCCTCGCATTATATTTATGCTGGCTTCTTGCGCAACCGTTCCTAACGGCAATCGCCTGGGCGTTGGCTCTGGCCGTAGTTGCGCATCCCCTCCATCGGCGTTTCGAGCTTTTTCTCCATCCGAACCTCGCGGCTCTGTGTTCCGTAATTCTCGTCGCTGTCGTTCTGTTAACGCCTGGAGCCTTCCTGCTTCAAAAATTCTTCGATGAAGCAAGCGGAGCGCTTCGGCTGATGGGACAAAATCTGAATTCGGCCGTTCTTCACGAGTTGACCGAACGATACCCGTTTTTCGCTACAGCTTTTCGCTGGCTTCACACGAGGTTCGATCTGAATCAAGAGCTAAAGCGAGCCGCTGGATTATTGGCGGGCCACGCACCTGCGGTGCTTAGCGGATCCGTGCAGTTCGTTACACAGGCGGCGATCATGCTCGTGACGCTGTTTTATTTCCTGCGCGACCGTCACAACTTACTTGGATTCATATTCCGCCTTGCGCCGTTGTCATCCGGCGAGAGCCATGAATTGGTCCGTCGCGTGTCGGAGACCATCAGTGCAACACTATATGGCAATTTGGTGGTCAAATTGGTCCAGGGAGTCCTCGGCGGTCTTATGTTCTGGATTCTCGGCCTGCCAGCTCCGTTGCTGTTCGGCATTCTAATGGCTCTGCTGGCCATGCTCCCGATAGTCGGGACATCTCTCGTCTGGGGGCCGGCGGCTATCGTCCTTTTATATCAGGGGAGCTGGGTCAAGGCGATTGTGCTGGTTGTCTGGGGAGGCCTTGTCGTGAGTCTGATCGACAATCTCCTCTATCCCATGCTAGTCGCCACGGAGTTACGATTACACACGCTAGGCGTTTTGTTTTCAGTGTTCGGAGGACTGATTGCATTTGGACCTGCTGGATTCGTTCTTGGGCCGGTGATTCTTGCGTCCGCAGTGGCGTTGCTCGAGGTGTGGCAACTGCGGACGAAAAATGAAATCAAGAGTAGCCCATCATAATGCAAGGAGTCCCCAGGCCGGTTGATCTCTCGATTGGAGTTAGCGGCATCGGGAAATGGGGCTTCTCTAACGCGCCATGAGTGGTCGAGAAGGACCACACTAATCTTTTTCGATCGCCAATATTCTCATTCCTGTTGTATTTTCAGAATGCTGCGCGTTTTGCCGCTCGTCTAGCAAAGGAGTTTGGATCTCAACTACTCGTCTTGAACCGTGGCCCGGAGAATCACTCGGACGCCTACGAACCATACGTATACCGTTATCCGGAACTCGCTTTGTCCGTGATAAGCGTTTAGCTCCGCTATATACAAACAAGAAGTCGATTTCTCAACAGAGATGCCTGGCAACAAACGCGAAGGTCAACAGTGCCGCCCGACGTCGGAGTAGAAAAAGTTTTCGGCAGAAAGATAGGCCTACAGTATCAACTCGAGCTACACCTGGAGGTTAACCCAACGATCTCGGTATCTCTAGGGCATGACATCGCAGCCAATGTTCGCGCAAGAATAAGAGCAAACCTACCTGAAATTTCCGATGTCCTCGTTCATGTCGAGCCGCATCGGCTTGGCGACAAATAGTTCCATCAGTCTATATATTCTGGGTGAGCTCGTGAAATTCAACGGTCGCATGCTATTGGCCGGTGGAATCAATTTTGCGCCATTCCGCGCAGAACTTGAGTGAAATGGCGAATAGAACGCAGGCTTCCTACGGTACCTGACCAGATCCGGTAGATTGGGGGCCGAGGTTCACGCTCAGGGTTTTTTCGGAGAGTAGCCTCGGAAGTAAATCGTCCAGCTCATGCCATCTCGTGAAGACATGATCACGCGATGTATCGCTGCTTGCGCTCGCGCGGAGTGCTATTCGTTTCATGATGAAACGAACCAAAAAATTGTATCTGCTATACATGAGAGCGCCAGCTACGGGCTGGATCAACATCGGGTGCCACTGCGTAGCTGCAAGAAATACGTCGATCATTCTCTTGACGTCTGCTGTGGCTCTGGCCCGACTATCTGGACTTGCATGCTCGTCTTGTGCACCGGCTTGCGAAAGACTCACCGAGAGAAATGCCGTGCGCATCCGATTCAAATCGGTCCTGTGGTTTCTGACAAAGTTCACGATTTCCGGTTCGTGCTTCCCTCCGTGTACTGAGGCAGCAATAATAACGCCGGCGTACGCAGTAAGACACAAGCCATCGGGCAGGTTGTTCACATCCAGCACCGTTATAAGCGGGGACAAGGACCGACTTGCTTTGACTATGTACTGGGCCACCCGCTTGGTATGGCCTTCGCGTGTTGCATAGAGGACGATAACGGGGTGCATGGGTGGTACCTAATTTCTGCGACTGTCAATACATATCCGGTACACGGAACACAGCTTCCAGACCGGCCATCATCACCGTTCCAAGGTCTCGACTTGCTTAGCCGCAACTGCATTCGTGGTCTTTTGTCCCGCCGTGACTCCAAACTCGTGGACCAGACGACCGCCTGCGTGAACTGTATTCAACAAGCTCAAGATACCTGCCGGAATAAACTGCTAGTAATATAGACAGAGCCACTCGAAAGGTTCGAATCGTCATTTCCTTACGAAAGAGGCGGGGGCCGAACAAAAGCGCTGCGAACAGCACAGTACTTGCTCCAAAAATAGCTTCAGTCGTCTCTGCCAATTCCTCGTGGTCGTGCAGGACAGACTGGATTTGAGGTGTTTTGTTTACTTGTTCCGCAGTCGCTTCTCCGGTCTCCACTGCAAGTACGAGTGAACCAGTGCCGAGGAGAAGAAGGACGAAGCCCCCGAGGATCGCGTGCTTCGCCTTGTTCCTCGGCAGCGCGATCGCAGCCACGAGAAACAGGGGCGCCACTAGCAATAGCGCAATGGGGAAATGAACGATCAGTGGATGCAGCGCATCCCACGTAGGCAGCGGCGGTATGGTAAACATCTCAGAGCTCTCTCTTTCATTTGATGGTTTCGTACTCGCTGTCCGGGCAGTATATTGCGTCCATGCTGGCCGCAGTATAGCCGGACGTTCCGCAGACGTAGTACGTGACACCCGCCGCATGCATTTTATCCAGATGATCTAATGCATGCATGAACAGGTTGTAATGCTCAGCTTCCGATTCCTGCGCGTACCGGAAACTGTTAGCGGCGGCAGGTACACCCTCCGCTTCTGCAATTTTGATAAAGTTTGGATACATCGTGTCCCGCTCGTAGGCTTCGCCTTTGTTGGCTGAGGTTTCGAGATTGTCCTTGGTAGAGCGAACGGAGAGTTTTTCCATGCTCGCCTTCGGGATGGCGCCAAGCTGCTTTATAACAGCGGAATGATTGGTGCGGTGAATCTCCTCTGCGCGCGCCGCAGCACGAAACAGGACTCCTACTGGTGGATAGCCTTCTTTATCTGCCTGTTCAGCGAACGCCAGATAGCGTGCATGTGCGTTGCTTTCTCCGTTATAGGCGGCCTGGAAATTGTGAAGCGTTCTTCCATTCCTCTGAGGCTTTGCTGCAATTGGCAGGCAAATAACGGCTATCGTCATCGCCGCAAGAATGGAAAGTAGTTGTTTCTTCATGGTGCTTCGCCAGTGATTACTATGCATGCCCTTAGCCACGGCTAAATCATCAAGAATCGGCCCTTGCCAGCATGCCTTTGCGTGATCTGACCCACCGGCTGCGCTATACCGCGCTACTGAATGTCGACCGAGACCATTCCGGAACACCTTGCTTATCGCGCAGGGTAAGCCTCTTGTCGCCTTCTCACCCAGAAGGCAATTAATATTTGTTTCTAGCTGATGTCATCAGGGATCCGGTTACGGAAAGGTCATCGGATGTCGCGAAGGGTACGCTTTCTTGTCTAGTAATCACTTAGGGCCAAGATGCCAATGGACATAGACGGGTATAGAAGAAATCTGTGAGGGAGTGGTTCTGGTGATCACATAATCGCCAGCATACAGATCTGGTAACAACGAACAAAAACAACCGACTTGAGATCGACACTTCGGTTCGTAAGAGTTCCGCTCACCACCGGCCAACAGCATTTCGGATATTAGCGTAACTCTGCATTCGCAGGAGGACGAGCGCTGCTAGCGTACGCGAAGAATGGCGCTGAGTTAGCATCGTACGTATCGGTAAATGCCTTGTCGAACTAACACCTTGAACGATCGCCGGCAGACGTCAAGGAGAGCAGTATCAACCCGAACGCGATCGCAACTATCCAGTATGTCGTGTGGACAGGAAAAACCGTTCACCTGCCATTCAGACACTAATCACCGGACACGGGGAGTTCCGAACTATGCTGTATGTGCCTGTGCGAAGTAGCCCGAGTGCACGATTTGCGTGTCCACGTCCGATGATGACGAGATCAGCGTGATGAAAGAGGGCCGCATCCCGTATTACTGTCGTAACCTCACCACCCCGCAAATCGATCGACGGCTGCCCTGGTTCCGCAGCAAGAAGCGTGGCAAACCGGCTGCGAGCTTGATTTAGAAAATAGCGTCGGATTTCCACTTCGCCGCAGTTTTCGGAATATTCGTCGACCGCGGGCATGGCGTGCACAAACTTGAGCTGCGCACTCAAAGACTGCGCAAGATCGCTCGCCCAGTGAAGCAGCGAAACGCAACCAGGTGATTCGTCGAGAGCACAAATCAGATTTTGAAACTTTTCAGGGGGACATGGCGAATCGTCGTATCGATGAACACCGGTCAACACTGGGCAATCCGCGTCATGCAGCACTTTGGCTGTCACGGATCCAATCAGAAACGTGCGAAATCGTCCCATGTAGGTCGGCATAACTATCAGGTCCGTTTTGGACTCACGAGCAAGCTCTACAATGCGGTCGGCCGGATCACCGTCGACGACATTTGTTTTTGCCGAGATGTCGCCTAAATATCGCGCCACAAAATCGTCCAGAGCTTTGCCCTCACTCTGCTGGCCTACATGCAAAAACAGCAAACGCGCTTTGAACTCTTTAGCGATGCGAGCGGCATAGCGTACGGCCCAGGCGCACCGGCTTGAAAATACGACCGGGACGAGAATGTGTCTGATTGCCGGCATGGGTTTGCGATCCCTTTGTTACTCAAGCAAAATAGAGGCCAAATGCGCCGTGCGCGTCAAGCAGAGCGCGGAACGGCGCGGTTCCGGACGATCGCATGCACGGCCAGCACTACTCCCGCGATCACCAGCGCCGCGTCGGCTGGCATGCTCGACAGGAATGCTGCCGAAGCCCCTACTAAGCACCAGATTACAGGAACAAACATGAGGTAGGTACCTCGGTGCCCTCGGCGCAGACAGAATTAACAAACCTGAGGTCAGTAGCTGTTGGGCACGGAACACCAAAAAGCGGCATTTGGGGAATTCAAGATCCGAGGCAGGGCTATCCCTGGATAGGCCATGCATAAACAACTAGTGAAACGCCGGCCACTTACCAGCCTGCCGAAAGCTTCAATTGGTAACTGAGTCGATTCCGATAGCTAGCGATAACGAGGAGCCCACTTTGAACTACAAAGAGAAACGCGAAGAGGCGACCGTGAGTTTTTGAGTATGCCACGAGGGGCGTGTTTTCGCGCACTCCTTGCGTCAAAGCGCGCGAGAACGCGGAAGCATGGATCGAGTGCGCCCTTGAGCAGTGTTCGAATCAGATGTCCTCGAGTATCAGAATCGCCAACACTCTTACAACTCCAAACTACTGTTCAAGTAAATAGCGCCTATCGTATCCAAGAAAACTTCTTTCTTTTCGCCATTGCATGACTCCTTGCACTGACCGGTTATCAGGCGCAACTCCCGACTTCTCCACCGGCGGTTTCATGCTCATTACGTGCAGTCGAGTCTCCATTCGGCACAACCGCATCACTCGATCGGCGTAAGCGGGTCATGGCAGTGGAGATGCACACTACAGATCCTCGGGATGGTCATCATGGATCAAATCGCAAACGGAAATGCCACCTCGATTCGGCCACCGCACGACTCGGTCGCGCGTGAGCCCATCTTTCACATCCACGGGGTTACGAAGGTCTATCAAATGGGCGACGTGCAAGTACATGCCCTGCGCGGTTTAGACCTGGACCTTTATGCGGGCGAATTTGTCGTCATAGTGGGACCTTCGGGCAGCGGCAAGTCCACATTGCTCAATATTCTTGGCGGGCTGGATACACCGACTGCTGGAGAAGTACATTATCTCGACCACAATCTGACTGCCGCAGCGGATTCAGCACTCACGCGATTCCGCCGTGAGCATGTCGGGTTTGTTTTTCAGTTCTACAATTTGATCCCTAGCCTTACGGCACGCGAAAACGTGGCCCTAGTGACCGAAATTGTGGAGCGGCCGATGCGCCCTGATGATGCACTGGGAATGGTCGGACTCGCAGATCGAATGGATCACTTCCCGGCGCAGCTTTCCGGAGGTGAGCAACAGCGCGTCGCAATCGCGCGTGCAATCGCCAAACGGCCACAGATATTGCTCTGTGACGAGCCTACCGGGGCACTCGACTATACGACCGGCAGACTCGTGCTGGAGGTCCTCGAACTTATTAATCGTGAAATCAGCGCAATCGTCGCGATCATTACTCACAACGCTGCTATTGCTGGAATGGCAGATCGGGTAGTACGAATCAGCAGCGGGACGATCGCCGAAGTCCAGCGGAATCGAACGCGGATTTCGCCTTCTGAGCTGTCTTGGTGACGGTCTATGACTGCCCTCCATCGCAAACTGATTCGAGACCTGATTCACATGCGTGGGCAGATGTTTGCAATCACGCTTGTGCTTGCCTGTGGAATTGCAACCTATGTCACGATGCGATCGGCATTCCGCTCACTCGAAGTGGCGCCATCCGATTACTATGCCAGTTTTCGGTTTGCCGATGTGTTTGCGCATGTCAAACGTGCTCCCGAGTCATTATCAACAGCCATTTCTGCGATACCGGGTGTGGCGGCAATCCAGACACGGGTGCTTATGGATGTCACGCTCGATGTCCCGGGATTGGAAGAGCCTGCCACCGGACGGCTTATCTCGATCCCGGAAAGACGCGCGCCTATGCTCAATGACCTGTTCCTGAGAGAAGGTCGTTACATCGAGCCTGGGCAACGAGGTGAAGCGCTGATCAGTGAGGCGTTCGCCTCTGCCAACCATCTTGGTGTTGGCGATGCGGTCGATGCCGTCCTAAATGGCAAGTGGGAGCGGCTCCGCATTGTCGGTATCGCCCTTTCGCCGGAATACATTTACGAAATCCGGCCGTCCGAAGTCTTTCCGGATAACCGGCGGTTCGGAGTGTTTTGGATGAGCCGGGAAGTGCTCGGATCGGCGTTCAATATGAGAGAGGCATTCAACGATTTGGCGATTTCGTTGACGCGCAGCGCTAATGAGCCGGAAGTCATCTCACGTCTCGATCAAGTACTGGATCGCTATGGCTGTCTCGGGGCGTATGGCCGCTCCGATCAGATTTCGTTTCGGTTTCTCACAGACGAACTCGGCGAGCTTCGCGCGTACGGGTTAATCCTCCCCACACTTTTCCTTTCGATCGTGGCATTTCTGCTGAACGTGCTCCTCTCTCGGTTGGTTGGCACGCAACGCTGCCAGATCGCGGTGCTCAAGGCATTCGGTTACACCACCATCGAAATTGGTCATCATTACTTGGAGCTGGCGCTTATAGCGGTTAGCCTTGGCACGGTGGCGGGCATCGCGTTCGGCCTGTGGCTGGCCTCGGGCATGATGAATGTCTACGCACGCTATTTTCATTTCCCCGCGCTGCGACTGGAAATCGACGCACCGCTTATCCTCTTTGCGGTCGCAATCGCCGGCGGCTCGGCCTGCCTGGGCGCCATTTCTGCCGTTCGCCGCGCCGTGATTCTTGCGCCGGCCGAGGCCATGCGCCCGGAACCGCCGGCGACATTCCATCCCGGGCTCCTCGAGCGTCTGGGCTTGCAAGCTCTGCTCGCTCCTGCATCCCGCATGATCATACGTAATCTCGACCGGCGGCGCTGGAGAGCATTCTTTGCCTCGCTCGCCGTCGCACTATCGATTGCCATTGTAGTGTCGGGGCGGTATTCGATTGATGCGGTGAATCGGTTGGTTTCGGTGCAATTCTATGCCATCCAGCGGGAGGATGTCACGGTCGTGTTCCAGGAGCCTCGACCCGCGCGCGTTCGGCACGAACTTGCGCAAATGGCAGGCGTCCTTCGAGTTGAGCCGTACCGGGAAGTCTCGGTGCGATTGCGCCTGGCGCACCGATCCCGTAGAATGGCACTCCTCGGATTAACCCCGGATGGGCAGTTACGCCGTCCTCTCGATCAGGAATTGCGCGCGGTAGAGCTCCCGCCAGATGGGGTCCTGCTAAACGCGAAGCTCGCGGATATCCTCGTCGCGCGTCCTGGAGATCTGGTAACTGTCGAGGTCCTCGAAGGCGCCCGTCCCGTGCGGCAGGTTCCTGTTGCGGCTCTAGTCGACGAGCCAGTCGGCCTTGGCGCCTATATGGACGTGGCTGCACTGCACCGGCTCATGCGGGAGGGAGATACGATTTCGGGCGCTTACTTGAGCGTCGATTCTCAGATTGCGCCCCAACTCTACTCCACTCTGAAGCACACGCCTTCTATCAGTGGTGTGGCTGTGCGCGAAGCAATGCTCGCGAGCTTTTGGAAGACCTTCGCCGAGTCCATCTGGATCTCGACCGCATTCCTGATCGGCTTCGCTTCAGTGATCGCGTTCGGGGTCGTGTACAACGGAGCACGAATCGCACTCTCCGAGCGCGGCAACGAGCTGGCCTGCTTGCGCGTGCTGGGCTATACGAAAGTCGAGATTGGACGGATTTTGCTGGGCGAACAGGGGCTGCTGATAGTAAGCGCGATTCCGGCCGGTCTTGTACTCGGCTTCGGACTATCGCTCTTACTCTCGCGCTTCTTCTCCCGCGAGCTATTCCGTTTGCCACTGGTTGTGAACGCGGGCAGTTACGCCTTCGCAGCCATCGTAGTGGTCGTGGCAGCAATCATCTCGGGGCTGGTCGTTGGCCAGCGCTTAGGGCATATGGATTTGACGGAAGTATTGAAGTCAAGGGAATGAGGATCGGTATGAATAGGGTCACCAAGCGAGTCTTTATGGCCGTTGCTGCAATCGGCGGGGTCATTCTTATCGCGCTCGCGTTCCGGCCTAAGCCTACTGAGGTGGAGGCTGGCAACGTCACGAAAGGGCCACTCGAAATAACGATCGATGAAGACGGAGAAACCAGAGCTCACGACCGCTTTACGCTGGCGGCTCCCGTCGCCGGTCGTCTTTCGCGTATCGAATTTCATGAAGGTGACCAAGTTAGCCCGCAAGATGTTCTTGGGACCATCAGTCCGCTTCCTCTGGATGTTCGCGAAATTGCGGAAATTCGTGCTCGAATCCGATCCGCCGAAGCACGTAGGCGGGAAGCCGATGAGCAGTTGGCGCGATCAGAAAACGAATATGGGCAGGCCACAAGAGACCTGAATCGAGCGCGCCTCCTGGCCCAAGATCGCATCATCGCTTCGCAGGCGCTGGAACAGGCAGAATCCAAGCAGGTCAGCAATGCCAAAGACGTCGAAGCAGCGAAGTCTCGCGTACGGTCAGCCGCGGCCGATGTTGAGCGAGAAAGGGCTGGCTTGGTTTCACTCGAAGCACAGGACAACGAGGCAGGTAAGCCTGTCGCGATTCGCCCACCCGCGCAGTGCCGCATTCTCCGAATTCTGGAAAAGAGTGAGCGAGTGATACCCTTCGGCACTCCCATGATCGTTCTGAGTAATCCGAACAAGATAGAGGTTGTCGTCGATCTACTCTCGACTGACGCGGTGAAGGTGAAACCAGGCGCTCGAGCTGTTATCGAAAACTGGGGCGGACCGCGGCCGTTATGTGCGAGAGTACGAACGGTCGAGCCATACGGATTTACAAAAGTATCGGCGCTCGGTATTGAGGAGCAAAGGGTCAATGTGATCGCAGATTTTATCGATTCACCGGACGGCCTTGGGGATGGTTATCGAGTCGACGCACGAATCATTATTTGGGAGAGGCCCAGTGTTCTGAAGGCCCCCGCGAGTGCGTTGTTCCGAGTCGGCCGGCAGTGGAGTGCGTTCGCCATTCAGGATGGTCGAGCTCGCCTTCTCCCCGTTGAGGTTGGCCACCGTAATGCTTCTGAGGCCGAAATCATAAAGGGTCTGAATGAAGGAGCACAAGTCATTTCGCATCCGGCGAACGATCTTAAGGACGGAGCCCGAGTCACCGCGCGCCGGAACGGAAAAGCCTAAC
>DATBHS010000242.1:0-11594 GCA_036557345.1 Bryobacteraceae bacterium | reverse complement strand
GCCGGAGACATTCGACTTCTTGGGTTTCACGCATATCTGCGGGAAGAAGAGAAGCAACGGGATGTACACGGTCGTCCGCCGGACAGCAAAGCAACGGATGAGCAGGAAATTGCAGGAGGTCAAGGCCGAACTCAGAGGGCGCATGCATGAGCCGCTTGCCCGGCAAGGGAAATGGCTCGGCTCCGTGGTGGGTGGATTTGTCCGCTATTACGGAGTGCCGACCAATGAAACGGCCATCCAGAGATTTCGATTCCAAATAGACCGCTATTGGCACCACGCGCTCCGTATGCGCGGGAGTCGCAAGCGCGTCACTTGGGAAAGAATGTATCCGCTCCTTGATCGCTGGCTTCCTCCAGCCACTGTTTGTCATCCCTATCCTCTGAAGCGAATGGGCGTCATCACCTGAGGTGGGAGCCGTATGCGGGAATTCCGCCCGTACGGATCTGTGGAGGGGGTTATGAGTGATCATTAATTCCTACTCCGACCAAATGTGTCACCGCATGGTCGACATGAGACTGGGCAAAAGCGAACAACCTACCGCGCTGAAGCGGATGCCCAATTAAACGTGCGATTACTTCGCCTATCTTGGGGCCGTCTACTCGCTCCGAAGTGCCTCGATCGGATCAATGCTCGCCGCACGCCATGCCGGCAGGACGCAAGCGAGAGACAAAATAGTCAGCAGTATCAGCAATGACATCGACAAGCTCATCCAGTCAATAGCAGACAGAGCGGCGATTCGGGAACGCAACCACTGAGTTAGGAGTAAGGTACCCAGCAAGCCAATAGCCAGACCCACTGCGCTCAGCTCGGCTCCTCGCTTGATCACGAGTGCCTGAACTTCGGCGGGCGTGGCGCCCAATGCGAGACGCACCCCGATTTCTCGTGTTCTCTTGGCGACCAGATGAGACATCAGACTGTAGACGCCGATAGCCGCTAGAATCAACGCCACGAATCCGAACAGAATGAACAGCAAACGTGAAAGCCTCAATTGCCAGATGCTATCCAGGATGCGCCGGTCGTACGTTGCAAAATCGAATACGGACTGCTCTGGATCGATACTCCACGCAACCTTCTCAGCGCGACTCTGAAATTCGCGCATATTCAGATTGGTTTTCGCAAGCACGAACTGATTGGCGTCCGGCTCCTGGCGATAAGAGACATACATATCAAAGCTACGTTCGCCACCGAGTTGACCGTGTTGAACACTCCCGACTACCCCGACCACCTTACAAAACCTACCGGGTTGTTTTGCCAGTGGATCGAAACGCAAACGGCGGCCCAGCGGATTCACGCCGGACCAAAGCCTTTTCGCGAGGCGTTCGCTAACGATTGCGACCGGCTGCGAGCGTCGGTTGTCAAAGGAGTTGAAGGCCCTACCGGTTTTGAGTGGAATGGAAAGGAGTTGAAAATAGTTCTCGCTGATAGAGAGATGGTGGACGTAGGGATTCTGTCGAATCTCGTCTTGTGTTTGCCCCTCTGCTTGAACGGTATTCGGATTACTTTCCAGGCGAGCCAGAGGAGGACTACTCGTGAACCCCACCCTCTCGACGCCAGCCGTTGCACTGAGCCTCGTCTGCAGCTGCTCGTAATAATGTGCAATCGACTCGTCTGTTAGATAGCGCTTCCACCCCAGCGCGACGCGGAAGGTGGAAACACTTCTGGTCTCGAAACCTTTCCTTTGGGCTTGCAATGCGAGGAAACTTTGCACCAACAGTGCGGCACCAGACAGTAGAACGACGGCGAGTGCGATTTCAGCTACGGTCAGGACGTCACGGATCCTGGCCGCCGACCTGCCGATAGAGGAACCGCGACCAGCTTCGCGGAGGCTTCGCGCAAGCGATTGACGGACGAGCTGCAAAGCCGGAGCAACGCCCGAGGTAACTCCAGCGGCCATCGAACTGCTAAGGGCTACCCAAAGGACGCGCCCATCGAGATTCACAATAATCCAGTCCGGAAGCTCCGGGCCAATTGCCAACCGCAGAATCCGCATCCACCAGAAGCAAAGGAATACACCCAGAATTGAAGCAAACCAGGCGAGCACGATATTTTCCGCCAGGAGCTGCGTGGCTATGACTCGTCTGTTTGCACCAAGCGCCAGCCTGACAGCTATTTCGTTTTCGCGGCCAAGGCCGCGCGAGAGCATGAGATTGGAGACGTTTCCACAAGCCATGCATAAAACCAAAACAACTGCTCCCAGGACCAGCAGCACGTATGGCTTCACGTCACCTGAGTAGACAGTGCGCATGGAACGTGCGTGGAAGGATAAGCCCAGGTTCGTCGCCGGAAATTCATGTGACAGGCGAGTGGAGATCCCGTCCAGTTCCGTCTGCAGATGTTCGATTCGTAACGGTCTCCTAATGCGTGCCACTGCAATCACATTTCGAGAATCGCGCCTGTTATATAAAGCGAACCCGCCTAGGGAACGATAGATCTGAATCCCGCTTGGGTAATCGAAGTTCTTTCCAGCGACTCCATCGATGTTGTATCCGGGCGCGTGGTCGAGCGTAATTTTACGGCCGACAACGTTTTTCGCCGCTCCGAATTTACTCTGCCAGACTCTGTAGTTTAAGATCACTCGGAAGTCACGCTCGCGGTTAGAGTGATCGGGCCAGGCGTTGCCTATAGCTAATGGAACTCCGAGGACCTCGAAAAGACTGCCGGTTGTCAGCACGGTCTTCCATTCTTCTGGTTTCCCTTGTCCGCTGAAGTTATACCCACCTTCTGAACTCGTTCGCGCAGCAATAGCCTGGATGGACGTGACGCGTTCTTTGATATCGAGTATTTCGCGCATTGAGAGCTTTCCTTCCTGCCCGCCACGCAGCGATGAGATCTCGACTAATTGATCTGGATCCCGGAAGGGAAAAGGTCTGATCAAGAGCGCGTTCACGTAGCTGAAGATTGTCGTCGTGGCGCCGATTGCTAGCGCAAGAGTCAGAATTACCGTGACAGAGAACCCGGGCTGAAGCCGAATCTGCCGAAATGCGATGCGGATGTTGCGCAGCAAAGTTTCCATAGATGTTTGAGAAATTAGCGGCTACGCCGACGTAGATGCTTGATCCGACAGCCCGCAAGCAGGCCTAATATTCCCGCCAGAGCAGTACCGGGCTCGGGCACTGGAATCGCGAGAAAGGGCGAAAATGTACCTGCATCGGCGGATTTGGTGCTCGTGTAACCAAGTATCGTGCCGTGGTCGTTAATGCCTGCGAGAATAGTGGCCGCTCCAGGACCGTCCAGAGTCTGAAAGGCGACACCGTCATAGAGGAAACCGTGCCAGCCCCTTACATCGCGGTATGTACCGACGATTTCGCCTGCATCGTTGATGCCCACCGGTGCCGTCTCGAGCGACCCGGGGACACTGAACTGCTCGACTGTACCTCCTACAGGCCGCATAACTCCGTGCGTATTCGCACCCCGGGAATCTTCGCTGAAGCCTACGAGCGTTCCCGCGCTGTCGAGACCCAGGATGAACGTAGTGCCCTCCGTTCGTGCTGGATCGGATAAAGATTGAAACACGCCGCTGTTGTAGAAAAATCCCTGATAGGTAACTAAATTAGTCGAGTAGAATCCGATGAATTCATTGCCATTACCTAACTGCATGGCGTAAGTAGCCAGCGCTCCTGGGTAATCAGGCAGCGGAGTAAAAGCGCCGTTTGGATGGTAAACGAAGGAGTGAGTTGTACCGTCCGCCGCTGAGACGAACGCAGGCACCCGCCCGTCATCGCTGGGCTTGGCAAATCCTCCGCCACCTGTCGCATCGCCCGGTAGGGCGACGATCTTTGCAGTTATCCGGTTGTAAAGGAAACCCGCATTACCGGCACTGCCTGTTGCCAACCCGTTATTGTTAATGCCAAAACTCTCCGCCGAGCACCCGTTGCAGGGCGAAAAGGGAATAACGCCAAACACCGTCGATGCCGAAGCCGCGAGGCAGACAACGGCCAACGATAGGAGATAGCGACCGGATCTTCGCATGCGCCGATATATACGACCTCATGGACAGAGCCGCAACAACTTTCTAACCAAGCATCTACAAACGCCAACAGGCGGTATGTAAGATCAACAGACGGCATTCTGTTCCAGCAGACTTCTATTCCGCGACAGAATTACCAAGCAGAGCAACAGGAATGCTGAGAATCAGTGCTTCGGAGTTCCATACTCTTATCGCAGCCTTTTTTCGCATACAGAATTGACAGGCCCGATGGCCCGCAAATGTTACCCGCTCGCCGATCATTCCGGGCCGCCCATAGAAAATCTCTCCATGTCTGACTACAAGCGCGCCTAAACTATGGCCGCGCTACGGAATATCCAGCTGTCGACCGGGAGGTTGAGGAACATGGTCTTGCAAGATCTTCGATTTGCAGTGCGGACGTTACAGCTGCGACCCGGCTTCCCCTTAGTGATTGTCGCCACGCTGGCACTTGGCATCGGCGCTAATACCGCCATCTTCAGCGTTCTACACGCGGTTGTCCTCAAACCGTTACCATTCCGTGATCCCGATCGCCTCATGCATATCTGGGAAAGCTACCCGAAGGGGTCGCGCTATCGGCAGGGTGCTGAGCAGAGCTTCATCATCGTACGTCCCGGGACTTACTTTGACTGGAAGCGCCAAGCTCGATCCTTCATGAATATGACAGCGTGCAGCTGGCGCAGCGTCCTACTCACCGGTGGTTCCAAGGCGGAAATGCTCGAAGCACATGAAGTAGACGAGGACTTCTTCGCAACAGTTCGAGTTGCGCCGATTTTAGGAAGAGCATTCCAACAGAGTGATTTCAAATCGGGCACGTCCAGAATCGTCATCCTGAGCTTCTCCCTGTGGACGCAGCGATTCGGCGCGGATCCCGCTATCGTCGGAAAAACCATTTTGCTGGATAACGCTAAATACTTGGTACTTGGAGTTATGCCCGAAGGTTTTTATCCTACTCGCTGGCAAACGCCGCAGCTTTGGTTGCCGATGTATCTGGATCCCGAATTGAAGCAAAGCCGCGTTGTTTGGAAATTCTTCACGTTTGCGCGATTGAAAACTGGCATCAGCTTCGAGCAAGCCCACGAGGAGCTCGATGTAATCTCCGACCGTTTGACAGCCGCTTATCCATCGAACTATGACAACATGTGTGCCGTCTTGACACCCGTGACGGGGTACCTGTTCAGTCAATACGAGCGGCTCTTCCTCGTCCTTTTAGGCGCGGTTACGCTAGTTTTGCTGATTGCCTGCTCGAACGTATCCAACTTGCTGTTGGCACGGGCAGCGGAGCGACGAAAAGAGTTGACTGTACGCGCTGCCCTGGGCGCATCGCGCCGGCGCCTTGTTCAGCTGTTACTAACGGAAAGCCTGCTGTTATCTGCCGGGGGTGGCCTGCTTGGGACGATGGTCGCCCTGGCTGGAATTCATCCGATCCTTGCTCTTCTTCCGGCTGCGAGTCGCGTACCGCGGATCGATGAGGTGAGAATCGACGGCTCCGCCCTGGCATTCACGGCCTGCATATCCGCGTTAACCGTCATTTTCTTTGGTGTAATTCCGGCGCATCGGGCTTCACAAACAGACTTGAACGAGGATTTGAAGGAAAGCGGAAGAGGCAGTTCCTCCAGCATCGGGTTAAAACGGACCAGCGATCTCTTGATCGTTGGCGAGGTGGCATTATCGCTTGTGTTGTTAGTATGCGCCGGATTGCTGATCCGCAGCTTCCGACAGCTGCTCAAAACGAATCCTGGCTTTCATCCTGACCAGGTGGTTGCTTTCTCGCTGAGCGTGCCCACGCATCATTATGGTAACTACGAGACAGGCGGACCAAATGCGTCACGTGCACGGCTTTTCGAGGAACTGGAGCGCCGGTTAAAAACGCTGCCGGGCGTGAATGCTGCCGTAGTTACTGGTTCGCTGCCGCTGCGACATGGACCAAATCCCTGGGCCATGCACATCGTCGGCAAGCCCGCACCGCCCAATGATCGGACGAAGTATGGGGGCGCCGCACGAAACAGGAAGACCGGGTTATATAACCACGGAGATGTCTCCATCCAACGAGTGACGCCCGGCTATTTCGACACTTTCGGAATTCCTTTACTCAGGGGGCGCTATTTCACGGCCAGAGATACAGCGGGCGGCGCGATGGTCGCGATCATTAACGAGACAAACGCGCGCAAACACTTTGGCGCCGACGATCCCATCGGGAGAACCATCATTCTGGACATGACGAGCTATTTCCCAAAGATGACGGTAGTTGGCGTGGTGGCAGATAGCAGATTGAATGCGCTGGATCGTGACGTTTACCCAGAAGTATTCTGGCCGATGGCGCAATGGCCGAGCGCGAATGGATGGGTTGCGGTTAAGACGAGTGGCAGTCCGGAGCTTTTCACGAAAAGCGTTGAGAGCACGATCTCCGGTGTAGACCGAGATTTGGCAATCAATGAGGTTGTGACCATGAATCAAGTGCTCGCTGACTCTGTGTGGCGGCAGCGCTTAACTGCGTCGCTACTCGGCACTTTTGCGCTTTTGGCGGCAATACTGGCTGGGGCAGGCATTTACTCGCTTTTCTGGTATTTTGTGAACCGTCGCGTGAAAGAACTGGGCATTCGCTTGGCGCTAGGGGCGAGCAGGCAACAAATCATGACGCTAGTCGTTGGATTGGCCTTGAAGCTGGCCTGGTCGGGAATTGTCATCGGCGTTGTCTTCGCGCTGGCGGCTGGGCGGCTGGTTTCGGCGTGGCTCTATGGAGTGCAAATCTATGACGCACGCACAATTGGAGGCGCAGCTCTTGGATTACTGCTCACCGCGATGCTCGCCTCGTACATTCCTGCGCTGCGCGCCACTCGGATTGATCCCCTCGCGTCCCTGAGACAGGAATAAGAGCGATTGCCCGCCCGTGCCTTACCATACCGCTCCATAGCATCTATGGCTCACATCAGTGGTGACCCGGACAAGGAAATCCTGGCTCGAGTACGCCGCATTCGTTGCCAAATGGAGGAAGTTGAACGTGCAATCGAGGGAATTGGACGTGAAGTTGAAGAAGGCACGGACTGCCATGCGATTCTGCAGCAGACCGACGCGGCACGAGGTGCTCTCAATGGCCCTGATGGCTGAATTGATCAGAACGGGAAGGATGCGGAAGACCTGATCGAGATTATCGGGAGAAGTGCCGCAAACAAAGGAACCCATGCAAGACAATGTCGGCGCTTCACTCGTACCGCAGCTTGCCGATCACACAGAGACATATGATCACGCAACCGATGCGGATCACGAACGCCATGAGCATGGCGCTATCGAAATGCTTGACCTAATCCGCATCGTAGTAACGGCTGTTACGGCTGCTCTGGTCTGGTTTCGTGCATGGGAGCTCTTTCTCGCATCAGCTTGATCAGCAAAGCGGGGATCCTGTTTGGTGGCTATCCGATTTTCCGAGAAGCCTTCGAGAACATACGGGAGCGCCGTATGACGATGGAACTCTCGATGACCGTCGCACTTCTCGCTGCGCTCTGCATTGGCGAGTTCTTCACTGCTTTGATCATTACTTGTTTGTACTTATCGCCGAAGTATTGGAGGGGCTTACGGTCGGTCGCAGCAGGCGTGCCATTGGCGATCTTCTCGAACTGCTGCCGCATTCCGCATGGATTGTGAAGAATGGCGTGACAGTTGAAGTAGCGGTTCGGAACCTGCACACAGGAGATCAAGTCTGATTCGGCGTGGAACGAGAATTCCAGTGGACGGCTATGTCGTTTCAGGAAATTCCAGCGTGGAAGAAGCTGCCGTCACCGGTGAGTCTTTGCCTCAGGCCAAGCTTCCGGGCAGTCGTGTCTTCGCCGGCACACTGAACCAAACCGGCGCAGTCGAAGTCGTCGTTTAAAAGCCTGGGCCGGGATAGTACGTTTGGCAAAATCGTCGAAGCCCGTCGAGGAGGCCGAACAGTCGCGGGCGCCGATCCAATGCTTGACAGATCGTCTCGCCGGTTATCTCGTGTCCTTCGGCCCTAGGGAGCGCTGTACTTACGCTGGTATTCACACATAACCTTCGTTCGACCATTTCGGTGATTATTGTAGCGGGAGCATGCGGAATTGCTGCCGGCACACCATTGGCAATTCTAGGCGCAATCAGGAGAGCCGCGCGTCAGGGCGCAATCGTGAAAGGTGGCCGATAGCTGGAGCAACTTGCCAAAATAGACACCGTTTTGCTTGATAAGACCGGCACGCCACTTACGGGAAACCGTGCGTGATCGCGGTCGAACCTGTGTCCAGCTTTAAAGAGCAAGAGGTTCTCGAGGTTGCCGCCGTTGCCGAGCGAAACTCAGAACATCCGTTGGCCCGAGCGGGGCGCCGATGTTGCTATTGCCGAGCCTTCCTACTTTGAATATGTTCCTGGCAAAGGCGTACGTGGCGGATTGTATAGTCACTGCATTCTTGCAGGAAATCCGGGTTGGATGAAAGAGGCGGGCGTTAATTTGCCGGCGCCGAATGAATCAGCAGGAACTCGAATCTTTGTTGCGCGGGACCTAGTGTCCTGAGTCGGAAGAAATATGAATTAACTTGAGTGTAGTTTGCGTCTAAGCTGCAAGGAGACGCAGGTGGTGATGGGTCGTCCGCTAGTACCGCTGGTCCTCAGCAGAGAAGAGCTGGAAACCTTGCAGAATTGGTCACACCGACCGAAATCGGCCCAGGCTTTGGCGCAGCGCTCGCGTTTAGTGCTGGGGTGCGCGGAAGGATTGAGCAACACGGCTGTGGCGCAGCGACTGGGAGTGAGCAAACAGATGGTGACGAAGTGGCGGGCGCGGTTTGTGGAACAGCGCCTGGATGGTCTGTTGGACGAGCCGCGGCCAGGCGCGCCGCGCACGGTCAGCGATGCCGCTGTGGAACGAGTGATCCGGCATACGCTGGAAAACCAGCCGGCAGATGCCACGCACTGGAGTACCCGTTCGATGGCCAAGGTGTGTGGACTGAGCCAGAGCACCGTGAGTCGCATCTGGCGCGCCTTTGCTTTGCAGCCGCACCGCAGCGAACACTTCAAGCTGTCCAAGGATCCGCTGTTTGTGGAGAAGGTGCGCGACATCGTAGGACTGTACTTGCATCCGCCGGACAAGGCACTGGTGCTGTGTGCGGATGAGAAGGCCCAAATCCAGGCTCTGGACCGCAGCCAACCCATGTTACCAATGCGTCCGGGCCAAGCCGAGCGACGAAGTCACGACTACATCCGCCATGGAACAACGACCTTATTCGCTGCTCTCGACACCCGGGCCGGAACGGTCATTGGTGAATTTCATCGTCGCCACCGCGCCGCGGAATTCCGCAAGTTCTTGGAGACCCTGGACGAGCGCGTACCCGAAAAACTGGATGTGCATTTGATTCTGGACAACTATGGAACACACAAGACGCCGGCCGTCCAGCGCTGGTTCCTGCGCCACCCACGCTTTCATGTTCACTTCACGCCGACCGGAGCCAGTTGGCTGAATTTGGTGGAGCGCTGGTTTGCGGCGTTGACCGAGAAGCAGCTCCGTCGCGGCGTCCATCGCAGCAGGCACGAACTGGAGGGCGCTATTCGAAACTATCTCCAACTGACGAATGCCCATCCCAGACCCTTTGTCTGGGTCAAATCAGCAGATGAGATCCTTGCAAACGTCGCCCGCTTTTGTAAGCGAATTTCTGACTCAGGACACTAGCAGGATGCTGAAAAACGGATGACAACAGAAGGGCCGCTCTTGCTTTTTGTGATTCCGTTTCCAAGCGTGGTCTCCGGCTGAGCCGCTTGTGTGCCTGACAGCTTGTTTTTGGCTGTGCAGACACACTTCGACCTTTGTTTATGCGGATTGAACAGCGGACACTGCCAGATTCCGCATCCGCACCAAGTTGTAAGCGGCAGCCGCAAAGGTAAAGACCCAACCGACTTTAAAGATGCCGCGATGCCGAACCTTTCTCATGAGCGCGATCGTCTTCAGCCATCCGAAGCTCTCTTCGATTCGCTTGCGCTTGATTTGGCTGATCCGATAACCGGCATGCCTGGCCGTTCGCGCATCAATCGCACTCCCTCCTGGCCGGATGTGATTTTGTGCGACATGCGGGGTCACTTTCATGTTTCGGCACTCGGCCACGAATTCTTTGGTGTCGTATCCTTTGTCGGCCGCCACGGTCAGTCGCTGGATGCCGGGAATCTGCTCCAACATGACCAAGGCAGCATCCCGCTCGGCCGTTCCGTTGGCTTCGAACACTTCCGTGTTGACGATCAACCCGTTACGGTTCTCCACCAATAGGTTTCCTTGGAAGCTTACCTTCGCTTCCTTGCCCTGTCCCTTCCGGGCCAGCTTCGCATCGGCATCGGTGGTAGATGCGTGCGTCTGATTCGAGCGTTTCTCCCCATGGAAGCTCACCGTCGGATTGCCGGGGTCATCCGGCGGACCGACTGGCTTCCGATCCTTGCGCTGAAAACTCTTCAGGCTGGCCCAGGCCTCGATCAGCGTTCCATCTACCGTGAAGTGTTCATCGGAAGCCCACCCCTTCTCGTGTGCTTGCTTTACGATCTCGGAGAGAAATTCCCGCGCCA
Source organism: Bryobacteraceae bacterium (assembly GCA_036557345.1). GTDB lineage: Bacteria > Acidobacteriota > Terriglobia > Bryobacterales > Bryobacteraceae > Bog-105. The sequence continues at coordinate 1,081 of DATBHS010000242.1, read as the reverse complement.
CGTCCCCCTCCAGCAGCCGTTCCCGATTCTTACTAAAAGTGGTGGCATCCCATACCGGTTCATCCAGATTCATCCCGACGAACCAACGAAACAACACACTGTAATCGAGCTCTTCCATCAACAACCGTTCACTTCGGATCGAGTACAACATCTGAAGCAACAGCGCTCGTAGTAACTTCTCCGGTGGAATCGATGGCCGGCCGCTCACTGCATACATTTCGTTGAATAGCCGGTCAACTCCCTGAGAACCTCGTCCACTACCACTCGAATGCTTCGCAGCGGGTGATCTTTTCGCACCCGCTCTTCCGGCGACAGGTAGCTGAACATCCCGCCTTGCTGAAAGTCTATGCCTCGCATCTCCATTACAGACGCTCAAAACATTCTCTCCGTAACTTGTTCCCGATTGTTTTTCAGCATCCTCCTAGAGTTTATCGGCTCTATTCGGTTTGCTGACCAGGTGCGACCCGAGGCCGCTGACGCCATTCGTAATCTCCATTGAATGAGGTTACAAGTCGAGCTAATTACTGGTGATTCGGCGCTATCCGCTCAAGCGGTCGCCGAAAGCATAGGGATAAAGAACGTTTCGAGCGGACTATTGATTCAATCCGGTCGAACCGTGGCCATGATTGGCGACGGTATTAACGATGCCCCCGCGCTTTTTCATGCCCATGTAGGAGTAGCGATGGGCAGCGGGACAGAGGTGGCCCATGCCACCGCCAATATGCTTCTCATAGGAAACGACTTGCAGAAATTTGTCGATGCCGTTAAGACGGCGCGATGGTGCCGGTCAATCATTTTTCAGAATTTCTACGGAACACTCGCGGTGGATGGGGTAGGCATCCTGCTGGCTGCCGCCGGTCTGATCAATCCTCTGCTAGCCGCGTTCATCCATGTGTTTTCCGAACTGGCATTCATTCTGAATTCTGCTCGTTTGCTGCCTCGGTTTGGGCGGCAAGCGTGGAGACTGAACGAGTACAAAAGCGGTGGTCAGGGTCGCGTCCGTTGACCAAAAAGTTCTTAGTCCCTGCATTAGACCGCATTCCTGCGCCTTTGCTTTCTGCGTAGAGGTATGCCTTTCATA
>DATBHS010000241.1:0-13033 GCA_036557345.1 Bryobacteraceae bacterium | reverse complement strand
TGGAGTCCCTGCGCCCGCAAACGCGGATGGTTCGCGCATCAGCCTGGACGCGAGAGCATCGAATCCTCGCGGTTGCGGCGGGTGTATTGCTGGCCATCCTCTTGGCCGCGCCCCTGGTCACGCGCCGGTTTTTCAAGCCTCAGATACTTACGGAGTTCAGGCAGATCACGAACGACTCCGGTTTGAGCGATTTTCCGGCCGTTTCTCACGACGGCAAGCTGCTCGTCTATGCCTCGGACCGCGAGAGCACGGGAAATCTCAACCTGTATCTCCGCCAGGTGAATGGCGACGACAGTCTCATTCGTCTGACGAACAATGAAGCGGACGACTACGCCCCGTCTTTTTCAGCCGACAATACGCGAATCGTTTTCCGATCCGACCGCAACGGTGGCGGCGTGTATCAGATTCCAGCGTTCGGCGGGAATGCCCAGCTCCTTGCACAAGGCGGATTCGGGCCGTCGTTCTCGCCGGATGGGCAGTGGATCGCGTACTGGGTGGGTTTGCCCGGCAGCGGCTTTATCCGCGGGTCTTCCCAAGTTTTTGTGAAGCCGGCAAACGGCGGTCCAGCAAAGCCGGTAGAAACCAATCTGGTTGCCACCTGCTGGCCGGTGTGGGCGCCCGATTCCAAGCGGCTGCTTCTGGTTGGGAGACCAAATACAAAGCAGGCCTCGAGTGTCAGTGTCGATTGGTGGGTTGTGTCTCTCGACAACGCATCAACTGTCAAAACATCGGCACTCCCTTTACTCGACTCACAGAATTTGAAGCCGCCTCTGGAACATGACTGGATCACTCCCATAGCCTGGTTGCCCAGCCCGAACCGCATTCTGTTCTCAGCGCAGCAGAGCGACACGACGAATCTCTGGGAAGTTCCAGTTTCGGCCGCAGGAGAGGTGATCGGGCCGGCTACTCGCCGAATCGCAACGACATTACTCGATTTGAACGCTTCCACGATCGCAGAAGGTAACGGCGCGTCCAAGCGCATGTTTTTTTCAAGCTTAATTGGCAAGGTGAACATCTGGAGCCTTCCCATTGACGCCAGTTCCGGACATGTCGCGGGCGCGATGTTGAATCTCACGCCAGGTCTTACCTATGCTGCAGCTCCGTCGATCTCAATGGCAGGAACCGAGCTGGCCTTCATCTCTGATCGATCCAAAATCTGGTCCGTGAGAACGCGCGACCTCACAGCGGGCCAGGAATCCACTCTGACCAGTGCCGACGCGAGGTGGTTACGTCCGCGTATCAGCCCGGATGGGAGCGCCGTAGCGTACGTGGACAATACCGACCAGATGTACCTGGTGAACAGGTTGACCGGCACGACGGAAAAGATTTGCAACCGATGCGGTCCTCCCACTGACGTTTCCCTAGGTGGCGAGAAGATCCTGTTTGAGCCGTTGAGTCCGCCGGAAGACGTGATGATGATCGATGTACCTGCGAGTAGAATAGAGTCCCTGGTCCACTCGAACCGGCCAGATCACATCCTTTACCGGGGACGGCTCTCGCCCGATGCCCGTTGGGTTGCATTCGATGCTGCTCTCGACAATTCCCTGAATAAAAAAGTGTTCATCGCCTCCATCCAGGGTGGACACGGTGCCGGAGAGGCCGATTGGATTCCTGTTAGCAACGGTCTGCAGGTGGATGTTAATCCGGCCTGGTCTCCGGATGGGAACTTACTCTATTTCCTCTCTGAACGAGACGGGTTCCGTTGCATATGGGCGCAGCGTCTAATTCCCACCACCAAACAGCCGGATGGCGCTGCCTTTCCGATCCAGCATTTTCATAACGCGCGCGAATCGCTTGCGCGCCTCGAGCGCTTTGATCTGGTTGGCTTATCCGCGGCCCGCGACAAACTGGTGTTTTCCGTGAGCGAGCTGACCGGTAACATCTGGATGGAAGAGCGCAAAACGGCACCAGCCGGAGTATTCTCGCGCTGGATTTCGGCGATTTTCGGGGAGTAAAGCCATGCGTCCCGAGGAGTCGGGAGGCGGCAGACTGAGAGTCCGCGCCACCCTAGGCTCGGAGTGAACGGTAAAAGGCAAGGTCTTCGGGCGGGACTAGGGCATCCAAAGCCCTCGGGTACAACGGCAGCGATTGGAAGTATGAGTCGACGCGCTCGCCGGAGATGAGTTGCCAGGTATTTCGGCCGTGCCGCACCAGGATGTAGTGCTCAGCGGCGCAGACGCGCCGGATCCGCGGGCGATGATCGTTTACGAACCAGTAGTCTTCGTTTTTCGCGACATCGCGAAACGGCTTATGCTCCCAGAGCCTGCGATAGAAACAAAACGTACCTCCCGCGTCCCAGCCGTGACCGGAGTGGCGAAGCCGTGTTTCTCCAGCGACGAGGATCAGAAAGCAGTCCCAGGCAACCAGCGTTCGCGCCGACGCATGCGATGGTAATCGCGCTACGGCCAGCTTTAGAAAATTGGGGTGGTAGTAGTCGTCATCGTCGAGCTTCTGTACTATCTCACCCTGCGCGCGCTCTATCCCAATGTTGAGTTTGGTTCCGGTCGTTGCCGGCTTGTGCAGCCGGATATAACGAACGCGCGGGATCCCGTCGCATAGGTCCGCGACAGGTTCCCTTCCGTCGTCGACGATAATCAGCTCCGATTCCGAGTAAGTCTGCCGTGAAAAGCAGCGCAGGGCCTGCGGTATGAACAAGCGGCGGTCTCGCGTAGCCATGATGCAGGAAACCAGGCGGGCAGCCGGATCAGCCATATCTGAAAAGCCTTGACATGAGTTACCACAGCGTGATAACTAAACGCAAACGTAAATTACCGTAAACAGCCTTGGCCCCTCTGCGGGACGTTTTACGCGGAAGTAGATAGAGGCAAGAGCGGGAAGCCCATGTATCGCGTCCGCAACGTATTTAGCAAAGTCAGCGTTGTCGTGATTACTCACAATGAGGGGCTCAATCTGCGCCTCACCGTTGAGAACCTGCAGGACACTCTTCCCGCTAGACACGAAATTGTCGTGGTTGACGACCGTTCGTCTGATGGTTCGACGGATTTCCTGGCCCAATCACCTGCATGGCTAAAACTGATCCGGCCCAAACGGCGCTTAGGCGTGGCTGGGGCGCGGAACTACGGCGCAAACCGAACCGATGGAGACGTAATCGTCTTCTGCGACGCCCACCTCGGTTTTCCCGGCGGCTGGTGCGGACCGTTATTGAGCCTGCTCGAGGACCCGCTTATCGGCGCCGCGGCGCCCTGTATCTCTGATCGCGGGGCCCGGCACAACAAGGGTTTCGGTCTGAAGCCTAGCGGACCGGATTTAAATGCAGACTGGTTGGGCCGCAAGGGAAACGATCCTTATCCTGTTCCGTTGCTGCCCGGGGCGTGCATGGCCATGCGGCGCGATGTCTTTCGGGCCGCGGGCGGTTTCGATCGGAAGCTGATCCGCTACGGCGTCGAGGACTGCGAATTGAGCCTGCGGCTGTGGCTGCTCGGCTATGAGCTCTGGCTCGTTCCCGCGGTGGATGTGGAGCATGAGTTTCATGATCGGATCCCGTACGACGTGGATTGGCGAACGGTGCTACACAATCGCCTGCGGATGGCATTCATGCATTTTTCGAATTTCAGACGCCAGCGCGTCTTGGATGCGCTTCAGGAATACCCGGATTTTGCGCCCGCCCTGGCGTTAGTAAATAACAGCGATGCGGCATTGCGGCGATCTGAACTGGAATTGCGACGCAAGCGTGACGATGATTGGTTTTTCCAGAGATTCCGCCTGAGCTGGTGAGCAGGGATAACAGCCCGAAAAGAGGAGCAGAACAATGGCCAACGATGATCGACGATTACTCAATCCGCGTACGATGCGATTGCCCCGTGCGACAGACCGACCACATGGAACGGACCGGCCACATGGAACCGACCGACCACACGGAACAGATCGCCCACACGGGACCGATCGTCCACATGGAGCGAGCCGGCCTGATGACCTTGACCAGCCGTTGAGAGAGACCGGGATCGAGGAAGACGAGGAAGGCGAGGCGCAGCCGGTCGTTTTCACTGAGCGGCTCAAGTCGGGCTACAGTGGCGCCCGCAATGACGAACTGAGGAAGTGGCTACCGAAACGCAGCGGGCAGCTCTGGGACCCCTTAGGTCCTGACAATCTCGGCGGCCGCGTGACCTGCCTGGTCGCTAAACACGGATCCTCCGGCAACGGGCTGCTGGCAGGCGCTGCCTGCGGCGGCGTCTGGAGCGGAGATGTTTACGTCAAAGAGGGCGGTGCACTTAAGCAGCGAGACGGTGACGGGTCAGATCTTCATCTGCAGTGCAAGTGGAAGACAAATTCCGGCAACGACCCTTTCCTGCACAACATCGGCGCGCTGGGTATTGATCGAGACAGCGACACCGTTTACTGCGGAACCGGCCACGCTTATCGTTCCGGAGACAGCTTCCCCGGAGTCGGCTTGTTCCGGTCTGAAGACAACGGGGAAACCTGGAATCTCATTAAAGCGGCCGGCAAAGATTTCCCGCAGCGGATTAGCACAATCGCGGTTGACGGTGAGCGCGTCTGGATCGGCGGAGTGGTCCTGCCCGATGAGGAGGAGGAAGAAGAGGAGTCTGACGGGGCCGAGCGTTCCGGAATTTTCCACTCGAACGACCGGGGCGCAACGTGGTGCAGACAAAATTTCAAACTGAACGAAGCCTTCGCTCGTAAATTCGCGCTCTCGACTGGAGGCGTCTTTAAGGAAGGGATCTTTAAAGACCGTGACTATCAATGTCACTCGATTGTCTTCGTTAAGGACGCAGCGCGGTCCCAACCGGTGATCCTGGCCGCCATCACGGCCTCTTTGAACTGGGGCGGCATCTGGCGATCCGAGGACGGCGGCGAATCATGGGAGCAGTTGAGCCGCGGGTTGCCCGCAGCTCGGGAGTTTGGCCGCACGAGCCTCTCAGTTGCCGGGCCCGCCAACATTATCTATGCCTTTGCCGGCGCCACGGATGGCCGTTGTCTCGGCGTGTTTCGTAGCTGTGACATGGGCGATCATTGGGTTTGTCATGGCGCCAGACACTTTGCCGGCTGCGGCAGTCTGAACTACGTGAACTGCCTGGCGGTAAGCCCGTACAACCCGGATATCGTGGTTTGCGGAGCCCGCGACCTGCACCGCTCTACTGACGGCGGGTTAACGTGGACCCAGGTAACGGAGTGGTTTGCCGCGCCTGACTCCATTGGATACTCTCACGCAGATCATCACGCCCTCCTCTGGCCGAAAAAAGATCGCCTCTACAGCGCGAACGACGGCGGTGTGGACGTCAGCCATGATAACGGAATCACCTGGAGAGGCCTGAGCAGCGGCTTGGCCATTGCGATGTTTTACGACGTCGATGTAGCCGCTTCATTCGGATCGAAAGACAGCTCAAAGCTGATTATTGCCGGCGGAACGCAGGACAATGCGTCGGTCATGACGGATTTCAGGGCATCGGGAATCGGCTATGTGCCAACCTGTTCCGGCGTGCAGCTCGGGCTTACTCACGGCATGGCCGGCAATGTAACTGTGCGACTCGAAAAAGAAAAGGAGGAAATCGTCAATCTCGACGGCGGTGGGCTTACGAACTGTGTGACCGAGCCCGGAGTGCAACTTCTGCTAAGTCCCAGCGGGAATCCCGGGACGGACGTCAAGCCAGGCTGCAAATTTGTGGACATTCTTTACGGTGATGGCGGCTGGACGGTATTCGATCCGGAAGACCCTGTACACGTCTACGGCTCCAGCCAGAACATGGCGATTTACCGGCATCGGAGAGACAACGGCTGGCAGATTGTGACTCCCGCGGATGCCACCGATGAGGAACGCGGAAGGATCTGGATGGCGATGATCGCCATGCACCCGAGCGATCCGAATATTATCTTTACCGGTTCTACGCGGGTCTGGAGAACGAAGGATGACGGCGTGGAATGGACGGCCGTATCGGACGAGTTGGACGGCAGCCCGATTACGGCCATCGAGATAGCGAACAAGGATTCGAGCTTTATCTATGTCGGCACAGAAAAGGGCAACATTTTCAAAAGCGAGGACGGAGGCAATCGTTGGACCGACGAACCGGGCGAGAACCGTCCGAAGCCGCTGGAATGGCGAAGAGCGCTGCAGGAACGGCTGACAATCGGGGTCGCCCGCACCATCACGCGGATTGAGGCTCATCCGGAAAACGCCAAGAAAATTGCGGTTACGCTAATGGGATTTGACAAGAAATATTGGTTGCCACATGTGCTCTGGTTCGACAGCGAAAGCGAAGAGAAGAATAAAGACAAGACGACGTGGATTGACCTGAGCAACGCTGATAAGGGCGATAAGGCTCCGCTTCCCAATCTGCATCACAATGTCGTCACCTGGGATGAAAAAGGAGAGTACCTCTTTGTAGGCAACGATATTGGCGTGTGGGCTCTGAAGTATTCTGATGGCAAGTTTGCCCAAACGGGCGGCAGGTATGACTGGGTGGATATCTCAGCGGGCCTTCCGAACGCGCTTGTCACGGATTTGGTGTATCACAAATTGAGTAACTCGCTGACAGCCGCAACTTATGGGCGAAGCCTGTACTGGGCTAACGAGAACGCCTGGAAGCGTTGAGGCAGGTCGCAGGCTCCGGGCATCCAATAGGATACTGGGAGAGTGCACCGGTATCTACTCCACAATGGCGAGATTCGGGAGACGAGTGAAACACTCCTCTCTCCGGGTCAAGTCGGTTTCATGAATGGCTGGGGAATCTTCAGCACGCTTCGAGTGTCTGACGGAGTTCTCTTCGCCTTTGACCGGCATTACCGCCGTATGCTGCGTGACGCAGAACTCATCCGTGTTCCATTGAACATTGCGCGTCATGCGCTGGAAGGAGCGCTCCTCGGCCTGGTGGAGGCAAACCGGGCGTTTAATGCCACTCTTCGGGTTGCGGTAATCCGCAACAAGGGCGGGCTGTTTGAAGGCCCCCAGATCTCCCGGGAGGCGGACCTTATCGCATTCACCGCGGACCTTACCAACTGGGGCGACGGGGTGCGGCTTACGTACGTGCCGCACGGAAGATTCGGCGCATCGCCCTTCGCCGGCACGAAAGTAACCTCATGGGCGCAGAACCTGGTGTGGTACGAGGAGGCCCATCGGCATGGCTTCGACGAAGTGATCCTACTGAACGAACACGGCCAAGTCAGTGAATGCACCTCGGCGAACATTTTCATAATCCGGGAAGACAGCGTGTTGACGCCACCGCTGGCTACATCCGGTTGCCTGCCGGGGATCACGCGCGCCGTTCTGCTCGAAGAGATTCAGGTAGCTGGCCTGTCGATAGCCGAGCGTGAATTTACTCCATCGGAACTGGAGGAGAGCGATCAAGTCTTCATCACATCGACCACGCGCGATCTGCTGCCCGTGCTCTCGGTCGACGGTACGCCTCTGCCTCAGGAGCGGCTTTCTCTGGCAAAGCTCCAGCGGGCGTTTTCCGAGTATCGCCAGTCGTACACCGCGCGTCATGTGAACCGGAATGCAAGCCTGACGGTATGAAGCACTCGTCTTTCCGTTGTGAGGCTTGCGGCAGCCGGAACATCCGGCGCTCGCGGCGCCGGTCATTCGCGGAAATGGCACGAATGGCCGTCGGGCAGTTTCCGTTTCGCTGCCTCGAATGCCATCGGCGCTTCTGGCTGAATGTATGGCTTTCGACCAACCTCAGGTACGCGAAATGTCCCTGTTGCCTGGGACTTGAATTAACCACCTGGCCCGCCCGATACCGCTCCAGGCTGCGGTATCAGATTTTGGTGATGTTGGGCGCGCATCGCTACCGGTGTTCGGGATGCCGCAAGAATTTCGTAAGTTTCCTGCCGCGCCAGGACGTGGCAACGGGCGTCTGATTCGCCCGGCGCAAGATTGGAAAATCCGCTTTCTTCGGGGCGCGGCTCAGAGCGCGATTCCTGAGGTCGCCACACTCCTCAGTCGCGAGAGGACCAGCAAGCAGCCCACCTGCTCCCCGATTGTGCTCAACATTTCCATGTCGCCGCCTGAGTGAACCCGTGACTCGCGGTTCTGAACATTGATTACGCCGACCACTTTGTTCTGCGAAATGATCGGAACCGAGAGAAACGCTTCGAACGTATCCTGCGGCAGGTCTTTGAAGTACTTGAAACGCGGATCGTTGTACGCCTCGCGTGAAATAGCCAGTAATCGCCTTTCGCGCGCCACCCAGCCGGTCAAGCCTTCGCTCAACCGCAGGCGCACTTTCCCGATGCTCTTCCGGTCCGGGTCGCCGGTAGCATAAAGCACCAATTCCCCTTCCTCGACCAGGTAAATTAAGCAAGAATCGCAGTTCAGGAAATCGCGCACGAGGCCGACGATTTCATGAAGCACATCGTCCAGTTCCAGATCCCGCGCCATGAGACGGCTAACACGTTGAAAGAGTCCAAGTTGTTGTTCCGCCCGCTCCAGGCGAGCTTCGAGGTCCCGGGTTTTCGACACAACGCCTTAATTATCACAAAAGCAAAGACTTTCTACGGCTTTCCGCAACTATAGTAAGTACTCCCAGGATATACGGGGGTATGCTCCCTTGTGCGAGTAGTACCATGAAGGAGCAAATTCGAGGAGACCACCTTGCATGTGGAGTAAACGGAAAGAAGACGAGCTTCCGCAACGGCCGGAGAGAATGGGGCCTGCAACCGCATCTTCCGCCCCTGGGGTGGAGCCACAGAGGAGAGAGATCAGCAGCATGTCATCGCCAACGAGAACTTTCGAACCCGAGCCTGCAACGCGCGGCGGTTCTGCCGCTTTAGGAAAGAATGTCACCGTCAAGGGCCAGATTTTCGCCCGGGAAGACCTGACGATTGACGGAGAGGTGGAAGGGACCGTCGAGTGCCACGAACACCGCCTCACGATCGGCCCCAATGCTCGCGTTCAAGCCGGACTGAAGGCCCGCGAGATCATCATCCAGGGCTCCATTCAAGGCAACGTCGATGCAACCGACAAGATCGACATCAAAAAGGAAGCGAAGCTGGTTGGCGACATCAAGACGAGCCGGATCGTCATCGAGGATGGCGCGTATTTCAAGGGCAGCATCGACATTTCGAAGGGCACAGCAGCAAAGCCCCAACAGCCGGCTCTGCAGACGCAACAGAGCTCTTCGGCGGCCACGAGCACGCCGAGCCAAACTCCCGTCACGACCGGGACTCGTTAATTTAACCTGAAGTAGAGAGGCTTTGCGCCAGATGTTCATGGGCAGGTCTCTTCGCCTCGCGACGAGGAGCCGTTTTCTGAGGCTTCCTTCTGAACTGTTATGAAATTCGGTGTTGCAAAGGGAGTTTCTCAGAAAACATCGGCCAAAGGTCTCACGGCCGGCCAAACGCGCCACAGCGCGGGTTTTGAGCAGTTCTGCTCGCTGTTGCAGACTTCGGAAAACCTATCGATTCTCGACATGGCCGGCGCCAGCCAGGCGAACATCAGTTTCATTACTGAGTTCGGGCACCGCATTTCCTCCGATGACATTGTCGGAACGATGCAGCAATCGTTTGGCAGCGATTTTTTCGAAAGCCAGCAGGCGGCCAGCACGGCACATCGATTTCTGGAACAGACGCTCACGTTTCCAGAAGAATTCTTCGACGGCGCGCTGGTGTGGGATGCGCTGCAATTTCTCGTCCCCCCCGTGCTCGACGAAGCGGTTGCACGGCTGCTGCGAGTTATGAGGCCGGGGGGTATCATGCTGGCTTTCTTTAACTCTGACGAGAAAGCCGCGCGGACTCCGATTTACAACTACCGCATTCAGGATACGAAGACCTTGCTGCAGATTCCGCGAGGCGGGTCGCAGCCGGCACAATATTTCAACAATCGTACGCTTGAAAAGCTCTTTGAACGCGCCTCTTCCCTGAAATTTTTCCTGACCCGCGACAGCTTGCGCGAAGTAATTGTGAGGAAGTAAGCGCCTTGACGCTAGCAGAGATTCTGCCGGCACGAGTGCCGGCACTGCAGCGACGAGTCGCCGCGCCACAAAATGCGCTGCTACTCCGATCGGTAGGGGTTGCCCCAGAGATAAGGCGAATAAGCCAGGTTGTCGATGCGGAGTTGGGATAATGCATCCGACTCGAGTGTCACCATGGAAGCGCGATCGAGCCAGCCGGTCTTGAGCCTCTGGAGCTGATCGGGCTTGAGGTGAAACGTGACTTCCCGCATTTCGGGTGCACGGAAAGTCAGAGTAATTTCGCGGTCCGTCGGGTTATAAACGTCGGCGCAAAGAAAGATGCGCGGAGATACGAACCGGAAATACGCCTTGGCGGCTTTGGGATCTGCCGCACAAAGAGAAAACGTGCTCATCCGGCCGCCGGGTACGCACACTTTCCATTGACTCTCCGGCCAAGCGATCACGCCCGACGGATACTCGCCTTGCAGGGGCGCCTCTGCGCCGCGGTGCGGATTGTCGAAGTCGACAATCAGAGCCACGGGTTCGACGGATGAACCCTGGATGTCCACATCGCGCGACTGCGAATGCCGGATCCGAAGCACGCGAGTTTTCCGGTCAAACGTGTAGCCCTCCACCGTTAAGTCATCGCGCAACGAGAGGCGATGGGTGCCGCTCCAGACAGAAGCCGCATCAAAGTTCAGGCGTAAGACGTCGGTGGAGGCCGGATCGAAAGTGGAATAGGTGACCGAGCCTTTTCCATAGACGATTTTCGTGACAGGCGAACTCGAGCCGAGCAGGTGCGATTCGTCGCCGGGAGCCCATTCCGGAACCGCCCAGAAGGCATCCATCAGCCGGCGCGGACCGTCAGCGAATTGATCCGTAAACCACCACTGGCCGCCAAACGGCGCATGGGCACCGGCGGGCATGCCCTGGAAATAAGTAACCCAATTGAAGGACCGAAATGCCTCTTCACGATAGGCAGCATCGCCAGTTCGCGCGTAATAGAGCGCGTCGACTGCGGCTAGACGAGCCGTGTGGCTATCGCAGCACTCATTCGGAAGATTGCAGCAAAAGGTTTTTCCGTTTCCCTGTTCAGTAGTTACCGTGGCTCCATGCACAATGTACTTTGGCCATTTCGGAGTCGTTTTGACCCATTCGATGAGTTTGCGGGCGTTTTCTCGCCAATCCGGATCCTTATCGGGATTCAGCAGGATGTAACGGGCATACTCAAGCGGAATGACCTGGTTCATATTTTCCATGCTGGGCTGAACATCTTCGAAGTATCCGACCCAGACGTTATTCTTCATCGGGTACTTGTGAAGCCATTGCCAGCAGCCATCACGAACGGATTTATAGGCGGCCACGTCTCCCTGCCCCAGCCGGATCAGCTCATCAAACAGCATGATGGGCTCAACCACGTTGGCCGAGTAAGGCCCCATGCCTTGGCCTTCTACCTTGCCGTCGCGAGCGTAACAACGAACGGGCCAGGGCGAGACATCAGCGGTTCCCGGCTTGTAATTCTTCACCAGCGCGGCGGCACATCGGATGGCAGCCTGCAGATATTTCGTATTGCCGGTCACTTCATAGAAGCGAAGGTACGCATAGCCGTCTTCGCCTACGATAGGCGGTTCCAGGTAATCCTCGCCATGACGGCTCCAACCGGTGTAACGCCGGTCACCCGGATTCGCAGATGTGTAAGGCACTCCGGCCCAGGCGTAATTGGAAGGCGTAAGGCCGTTTTCGAGTTCGTAATCGATGAAATCCGCAAGGAAGGTGATTGTGTTGGGATCCGCGGTATAGGGATACAAGCGTTCGATGAAGCCCTGCATCATGGCGCGCAAGTACGCAGTCGAGTTGGCCCAGTGATAGTCAGGCTGCATTTCATAGGTTGTGCGATCGAAATCGAAGCAACAGAAAAAGTAGGGATAGCGCTGGCGATTGTATTGATCCCACAGAATGCCCCACTGGGTCAGAAAGTGAGAGCTGTAAGAGTAGCCGGTGTTATCAGGCATGGGCCAAGGAAGAAGTTTGCCGGCGGCATCTTTTTGAACGGGGCGGCCCGCGATGGTCGAGGCATTTACCGTGGACACAGTTTGAAACTGCTGGCCGGATAACAACCGGGCGAGGCTAAGAAGAAGGAGCACTGTGTAGAGCTTTGATTTGCGAAGAACCATAGAATTTGATGTGTACTTAAAAGATCATATCTTTGCGCCGTGTGACTTGTACATAGAATGGTGAGGCATAGAATTCAGAATTGACAAAGAGGATCCAAAAACGCACCTTCCGCAATGGCCGGCTGAGTGAGCAGGTTGTCGAGGAGCTTCAGCGCATGGTGAAGGAAGACTATGCTGAGCCCGGATCGCGCCTTCCCAAGGAAGCGGAACTGGCCGAGCGCTTTCAGGTCAGCCGAATCGTGGTTCGGGAAGCCATGAAGATTCTAGAAGACCGGGGAGTGGTGGAGGTTCGAGCCGGCCGGGGCACACTGACCATGGCGCCCAGCCCGGATCGAGTCAAGCGTTCCCTGCTACAACTGTTCGGCGACCAGCCGCTACCCACACTAACGGAAATGGAATCCATGCTGGAGCTGCGACAGGTTCTGGAAGAGACGAGCGCCAGCCTAGCGGCCATACGGGCGACGGAACAGGACCTTTTGGAGATTGAGGTGGCGCTCAAAGAGATGACCAGCAAAGAAGCCGATCGGGATGCGACGATTGAAGCCGATCTTCGCTTCCATCGAGCGGTCGTGAAGGCCGCTCACAATGCGTATCTGGAGATGGTGCTGGACCCCATCGTTTCCGTGTTTATCCAGCAGATTAAGTTGACGAACAGCTTCCATATGGGTATCGCCGCCCATCGTCATATCTTCAACGAAATTCGCACTCACAATCCGGTTGGCGCGCGCCAAGCAGTCCGCCGGCTGATGAAGCAGACTCTTGAAGATTCCCGCAAGGCTCTGCAAAATCTGGACCAGTAAAGGCATCCAGCCGTTTCCGGGCAGCCTTCCACACTCGAAAAATCCCTTGACGTTGACATCGAATAAACATATGATCTTTTCAAAACGGTCATCTGAGAGGAGCTGGCATGTTGCTGTCCGTTTCAAAATCTCATCCCAGTCGGTTCGTCGCACTGCGGAGTTCTTTGATCCTCGTCCTGTTTTCCTCAACTAGTTTGCT
>DATBHS010000240.1:0-48965 GCA_036557345.1 Bryobacteraceae bacterium | reverse complement strand
CATGCAGGCAATCTCTTCGCGCCAGGCATGCAGCGTGTTGCCGAGTTGTACCAGTGGGGCGAGCCCGCAACCACGGAGCACCGCGATGTCCCTCAGAAAACGGTTCGCCAAGCGGCGGCAGCGTTTCTGCGTCTGGCCTTTCTCCAGCAGCAAATAACAGAGTCGTTGTTTGAAGCAGTAAATCGCCTCCAGCGCCGGGTGCTGCCGCAGGTACGCCGAGAGGCGCTCCTGCTGCGGGGCGGCCTGGACCTACATTCTGGAGTTGATTGATGCCGAAGGTTTTCCAGGGTTTCGCACTACACCTTTATGTTGTATGTAACGATGGCAGGGTTCGGAGCAGTAATCACAGGAGTGCTCCTCACCGCAGGGATGAAGACCGCGTCGCTGTTTCGAAGGCGGAGAATAAAGCCGGCCGAAAATCGCCGTTGATAACGTTTCCTAGGCGAGAATCATAGCGATTGTGGCGCGATGTTTTTATTGACCCTCCCACAAATCCGGCTTGAGTTGGGCCACTTCCCGCAATAGTAATGGGATGTCCTGGTGGATAAGCTGCACGAACTCACGTGGTACTGTGCTCGCCTCTTCTAATAGTCGTGACACGACTAACCATCTCTGAAACACCTGGCTTAACAGCACACGGTCGAGCGCTGGTCTCTCTTCTCCAATCGACAACAATAATGCATTCTCTTTTATGCACACGTGTGCGTCAATACTATCGTCATGCTAGTTGGACCATCCGCTCCGGTCAGTATCCGCCTTGACTAAGAGCATCGATTTGTAAATATTCTTACATATTGAACGGGATTCGGGAAACAGTCGGCCACAATTACGTATCACGCTGAGCGGGGACCGTTATCTTCGGCAACGGCTGGTGCAGGGGAGCCCAGTACATTCTGGGTCGGTTTGGTCCGGATACCGATCTGCGGCGCTGGGGTTTGAAACTGGGGCCCCGGGGCGGTAACAATGCGAAGAAGAGAGCCGTAGTGGCAGTGGCGCGAAAACTGGCGGTGCTGCTGCACCGGTTATGGGTGGGAGAGCAGGAGTATGAGCCGCTGCGGAACCGATTCGTTGTAGAAGTAGCTTAGCAGTGTAAGGGACGGGTTCGGCGCAAGCCGCACCTGGGTGACTGCAAGGTCGCGGGGGATCCGCCGCTAGGGAGTCGTGGCTGCCTAGCCGAGATCGTCGCTGAGAAAGCAGCACCCAGTTCATGAGGAAGGAGCCCACAATGCACGGCGCCACAGATAAGGCGCAAAAGCAAGTGCGAATGGAAGCCGCGACCAGCGGGAGCGGTAATGACAATTCCGGCTACCCCTCCACTCTCAGCGTCCCTGCTGGCTGTATGTGTATCGCCTCCAATGCCGGGCCGATCGTGGCCACAACCGCAATAAATAAAACAAAGATTGCAGCCGCCGTGAGCGAGATTGGGTCTCGTGGAGAAACGTCATAGAGCAGGGATCGTATCGTAGGTCCGGCAAGCAAAGCCGCAATCAAGCCGGCGATGATCCCCGTTGCGGCGATCGCGAACGTTTGTCCCGCAATCAGTCCGGCCACCTGCCCTGACCGTGCGCCCAGTGCCATGCGAATGCCGATCTCACGGCGCCTTTGCGTTATGGCATAAGCCAGCAATCCGTATGTCCCAATGCCGGCCAGCAGGGTGGCCATTCCAGCGAACAAAGAAGCGAGAGCCGCCGTAATTCGCTCAGGAGCCGTCGTGTCGTCTGCGGCCTGCGCGAGCGTCCCAGTCTCAAGTATTGCCAGAGCAGGCACTGCAGAGGCTAGCGCTCGCCGCACGGGCTGAATGATTGACTCCGGTGACACGCGCGTGCGCACGTTTAGCGTGAACCCGGAATCAAGGCCCGTTTCGAGCGAGTAAAACATGGGGCGGATCGGGTCTCGCAGCGATCTATACTTTGCGTCGCTCACCACTCCCACGATTTCACTCTCCGCGGGCGCAATGCTCCCCTCCACTCCCGTCCCGAACCGCTTGCCGATTCCGTTCGAACCGGGGAAGAATCGCTGAACGAATGCTTCGTTCACGATGGTCTTCACGGGAGTCGTCTGCTTTGGCGCGGCAACATCGCTGGGAATAAAATTGCGCCCGGCAAGCAGGCGCATTCCCATCGCGCGGAAGTAATCGCGCGAGACCCGGTTCACATTGCAGCCCATAAAATCGGCTCGCGTGATCCGCTGCCCTGCCGGAACGACATTTGCGAAGATTCCGTGTTCGCGCATCACTCCCGACGAGGACGTGGCCGCCGAGATTACTCCCGGTATTTCACGTACCCGCTCGAGAACGGCGTCGATTGCTCCCGCCGGGGATTTGGACGTGTCGAACTCGCACCTGAATGTCGCGATGGAATCCACGGCAAATCCCGAAGGCGTGTCGTGCAGTCGCTTGAAACTACGAGCCAGCAGGCCGGCGCTCGCGAGCAAGAACGTACACAACGCAATCTGCCCGGCAATAAGAAGCTGGCGTCCCCGAAAACTTCTGCTCGACCGGGCAGTGCGAAGCACGCTGTCGATACTGCATCGCAATGTCGCGATTACCGGGCTGACGGCAAAGATCAGCATCGTTATTGCGGACGACGCAAGCAGAAATAAAAACACGCGCCAGTTCAGGCCGAGGTCGAGGGAGATAGGAACGATCGACGTATCGAGAGCGCGTACCGGAGGCAGCGAATGCAGAGCCAGCGGTATCGTGATAAGCGCGACAATCAATCCGCCCGCCGCGCCGGCGGCCGAGAGTAAACCGCTCTCCACTACTAACTGTCTGCCCAGGCGTAAAGGAGTTCCGCCGACCGCCAGCCGGACTGCCATTTCCCTTTGGCGCGCCGCGGCTCTGGCCAGCAGAAGACCGGCCACATTCAGGCCGACAATCACGAGTAGAAGACTCACAGACGCCATCAAAAGCTTGAACGGGTCGCTGAAATTGTCGCGAAGAATGGACGTGCCGCGCTCGAGAGATTGAACATCCATGCCGCGCTTGAGCAGGGCAGCGACTGTTTCTGGCGAATCCTTCTCGGTTTTCTCGTAATACTCCTTCATTACTGGAAACCAAATCGCCAGGCACTCCGCCCGAGCTTGTGATTGAGTGATTCCCGGTCTGAGCCGGCCGGCCAGCTCGAACTCTCCGCGGTCCACGTTGAAATTTGGTATGAAGACGGAGTAAGCCTGCAATGGAATTCGAACATCGGGGCTGTTGTCCACCGAAATTCCATGGAAGCCGGGCGCCATCACTCCTACAATCAAGAAGCGATGGCCCCTGATAGCGAGAGTCCGCCCATGAACCGACTCCGGATCGCCTCCGAATCGCTTGCGCCAGAAGTTATAGCTCAGGACGGCAGGCGGCATATCGAACTTGCGCGTCGCATCGTCGGCCATCAGTAAACGGCCGGTCAGCGGTCGCACACCCAATGCATCGAAAAACTCTGCCGTCACGCCGTGCACCGTGATCTCTTCCGCCGGTTCAGGCTCGGTCATGCGGAAATGCTCGTACCAGTTTCTCTCGCCGAACACAGGCCCGAGAGTCTTGCTACCGTCGCGCAGCGCTTTGTAAAACACATACGGAAATTCGCTCCTCGTTCCAAGCGGCTTCTGAAATTGCTGCACCATCCGCATTAGCTGTTCCGGATGCCGCACCGGCAAGGCCCCCAGTAGAACAGCATCGAACAGGCTGAAGATCGTGGTGCTGGCGCCGGTACCTAGCGCCAGAAGGGTAACGATGATTGCCGTCGAACCTGGATTCCGTGCCAGAATCCGCAACGCGAAGCGAACATCATTCACACCGGTATTGTAGGGCCGACAGTCTTGCCCAATGCCATTGACTTAGGGCAGATAGTTGGTGATCTGGACCTCGTTCCAAATGTCTGGAAGCTTGAAACGGAGCGGGAAGCGTAAGCGACCTTGACTTTGCGTCCGTCCGATCATGCGTCGCTACCGCTCAAGGCTCCGATTCGACACTTTGCACGATCGAAAGGTAACGAGATTTCCCGACGTTTGCATAAAGTCAATGACATTGAGCCGGCAAACCGGCGGGTGCACTTGGGTTCGAGCCGTTTCTACACCGCAGCTTCTCTACGGTCGTGGTACAGCTTGCGGCTCAGGAATGCGTGCAGACTAAACAAGGCACCGGAATAGAACAGATCACCCAGCAGCGTCCGGCCGAAGAATGGCAGCGCCGCTATATAGCAAGCTGCCAAACCTCCGATCGTGTGCGGATACTGCGATACGCCCATCCACCATTCGTAGAAATTTGTGAGCAGGTAAAACTGCACGCTCCCCGCGATCACAACGGAGGTAATCCTTACTGGGCTCATCGAATTGCGAAGAAATATCCGCCCCAGCATTACATTGATAAGAAAACAGGTGTAAATCACCACTGAGGCCCAAGAGTAGGCCGAGTAACCCACGGCATGGCTCAAGATCGGGTCCGTGACAAGCATGGCGAGCACGGGCACTAGGTAGGCCTGCCACCCGCGCAGCCTCGCGCCTCCAAACAAAGCCACACTGCCGACGGGCGCGAAGTTCGGGGGATGCGGAGCCAGCCGTAACAGCGCGGCGACGACGGTCAGAGTGAAGGCAATCGGTTGAAACCCGGAATTCTTCTCGCGCATTCAGGCTTCAGTATAGCTAAAGGATAAAGGCTTGGAATCACCAGCTCGCGGGCGGATCGCTTGCCGGGAAACTGTCTTCCACGGCGATTTCCTGCAAACGGTCCTGCGTGTCTTTCCTTTGGCGGGAACGGCACCAACCTACTTTACTCAACAGGAAGTAGCCGCCCAAAGGTAGGGCGATACCAAGCAATAAGTACGTGAGTTTGTGAGTCCGGCGCTGCCTGCTGCTCATAGGCTTCCTTGTTCCTGTTGGATGCCGCCCGGCACCCAAACGGCTACGTCGGAATTGTCCTCAATAATTCCGCCATTCTCCTGTTGGCAGTATCGGCCCTTTCAGGATCAACCGCCAGCTCGGCCAGGAAGCGGTCTACGCCGGCAAAATAGGCGCGTACCAGCTCGGTGACCGTCACATGCCCTATTGGCCTCCCTCGTCCCTCCCGCGTAAACCTCGATGGTGCGCCTCCGTGCAAAACAGTGCATCGCATGCCATACAGATCCTGCCCGGTCGGCGGGTCCGGCACGGCAATCTGCATGTACTGTTCGGTCCAGGCAATAAAGTCGGACCGCATTACGTCGATCCTGTTCGCCGGCATGTTCAGGAACGCCATGGTGTCCATGCCCGAGTAGGCAAGGACGTTTGCCGCGGCATAGCAGCCCGCATCGAGCAACAGCCGGATAGCGCGCTTGATGCCGTTCTCAACCACGGTCTCGACGGCGCTGTTGTTCAATCCCGGCATCGCGACCCTGATGCTAGCATCGAATGCGTGGAAGAGCATGAAGTGTACTCGGCCATTGGTGAACAAGCCTTTCACAAGCTGGTTGCTACGTTTTATGGCCAGATTCCAAGCGACGATATTCTCGGTCCCATGTATCGCGGTCGCGATCTGGCTGCCGCTGAACAGCGCTTGCGCGGGTTTCTTATCTATCGTTTCGGCGGTCCGCAGCATTACATCGAACAACGCGGCCATCCGCGCTTGCGAATGCGCCACGTTCCGTTTGCCATCACTCAGGTCGCGCGTGATCGCTGGCTGCAATTGATGACATCCGCATTGGATAGTTCGGAGATGCCGTCCGAGCCGAAAGAGATCCTTCGTGGCTTCTTCGAGTCAACTGCTACGTTTCTGATCAATCGGCTCGCTGAAACCACAGAACCCTGAGTCCCTGAACGTTAGGCGCGCAACCGCATAAGATATCGGTATGCGCATCAGGCTGTTTGCTCGAACGGCTGTTATCCTGCTTTCGCCGCTCTGTGCGGCTCTGGCTGCTTCCGTCGATAATTTAGTCGTCTTCGGGGACAGTCTGTCAGACAACGGGAACGCTGCCGCGGCGCTTGCTTCGCAAGGGCAGACTCTCGGCAACTATGCTCCCAACGCGCTGACCGACGGACCTAACACGAATCCTCCGACCTCTGGCCCGTTTGGGTTGTGGGTCGATCAGTTCGCCGCAAAATTCGGCCTCCCCGATCCCACACCGTTCATCGCAAATACTTCGGGCGGTCTCGCCGTGAATCCCTTTGGCACGAATTTCGCTGTTGGTTCAGCCCAGACCGGGCACAATCCGGCTTTTGCGCTGAGCGGACTGCTCAATCAACCACCTGTTGTGCCCTGGACTACCGATCAGGTCGACATCTTCAACTCGCTAAATCAGTCTACGGCTGCTCCCGGCTCTCTTTACTCCTTCTGGGCCGGTTCGGACGACATCTCCCACGCTTTGAGTAGCAATCCGCTAACGGTCGTGAGCGTCGCCCAAAATGCCGCAAACAATATCGAATCGAATATCAAGACGCTCGCAGGAGAAGGCGGCAAATATTTTCTCTGGTTCAATCTGCCTCCGCTCGGCGACACGCCCGCGGCACGCTCCGCTGGTCCCCTCGCCATGTTGGCGGCCAATCAGGCTACGGCCGCATTTAATGCGCAGATGAGCGCCGATGTGACGGATCTCGAGCATATGCTGAGCAACGTCGTGATCATCACGATCGACATTCACTCGGCCTTTGAGCAGATCGAGGGTAACCCTCAAGCGTTCGGATTCGCGAATATCACTGATTCCGCCCAAGGAAAAAACGTTGATCCGAATACTTATCTCTTCTGGGACGATCTGCATCCCACTACCGCAGCCGATGCATTGATAGCGGATCTGGCGGCCGGCGAAGCCTCGCGGTTTGTGACCGCAACACCCGAGCCTGCCAGCGTAGCCCTGGCGTTCCTTGGAATCATTGTCCTTGCAGCTTTTGGGTGGGGCAGGAGCCTGTCCTCCCGCCGATGCCTCGTCCGCCCTCGCTCAAATGAATGAAAAGGCCGCAAAGCCGGACGCGTTGAGAAAAAGCGGCAAAGCCGGACCGGGGCGGTCAGGCGCAACCCCGGGGAGCCCGCGCACAATACCTATCCTTTTCTGTCATGACTAAGTGACATTGGGCACTCCTGCCACACCCGCTCGATTACCTCCAAATTAATTAAAACCACCTACAGTCGGCCGATCTCCAATCCGCAATCAATCGACATGGGATAACCGGCTAATTCGCGGGAAAACAGGGCATATTGTTCAGCAAAGGCTCGGCACTATGGACTGGACCTTTCCAGTTTCGCCGGTATTTCGGGGAGAGTCATGCCGCAACACATCTCAAGGCGAAGAAGGGCAAGAGTCCGGCTCCTTAAAATCATGCCGGGCTTGGTCGTCATTGCGCTTACCCCTAACCTCGGTCGCGCGGCCGTCATTACGTATCCCAACTTCAACAACACAACCGGAATCACTCTGAACGGGGCCGCTTCGGTCGTGAACGACAGCGGCAATGTGATCCGGCTCGCCCCCGTTAGTTTGAACAAAACGGGTTCCGTATGGTTTAACACGCGCCTGGATCTCCTTCGAGGCTTCAGCACCACCTTCACCTACAACATCCATGACGGCTCGGGGGCCGACGGGTTGGCTTTTGTCCTTCACAGCGACCCGCGGGGTTTGGGCGCAATCGGTGGAGGCACGGAAGGCAACCAGCTCGGCGCGAGCGGGATAACGAACAGCGTCGCGATTGCGATCCGAACGTTCATCTACAACCGCATCGAGGTGGACGCCTGTGGCCAAAACCAGCCCCAAAAGATCGGCGGATCCGACACCTCCGGTTTGTCCCCGCCCTATTGCGTGATCGGGTCCGTTTATCAAACCAGCAAGAACAGTCTTCGAGGCGTCCACTCCATCTCCGTTGACTACACCCCCGGGACGCTCACGATTAAATTGGATGGGTCCACCATCCTCACCACCGCCATCAACATCGCCAATTACGTGAACACGCCCGACGGGAAAGTCTACGTTGGTTTCACTGGCGGTACTGGCGCATCGACGGATAATCACGACATTCGGAGCTGGAGCTTTTCGAATCTTCCCGATCTCGCCATATCCAAAACCCATACCGGAAACTTCTACCAGGGCCAAACCAATGCCCAATACCAGATCGTGATCTCGAATATCGGCGATCTGGCCACCCTCGGGGCCGTGGTTACGCAGGACAGCCTTCCGCCCTCATTGACGCCTGTGTCGGCAACGGGCACCGGCTGGACCTGCACAAGTTCCGGAAACTTCCAGTGCACGCGATCCGATGCCCTCTCGCCTGGTCAGAGTTATCCCGCAATTATCCTCACGGTGAACGTTGCCCCCGATGCTCCCGCTCAAGTCTCAAATATTGCGACAGTGAGCGGAGGTGGAGGTCTCATTAACAATTCGGCCGGAGACCTGGTCAACGTGGATGGCAGGCCGGACCTCACGATTACCAAAAGGCATTCGGGTGATTTCATACAGGGGCAGAACGGAACGTATACCTTAACCGTCAGCAACATTGGTCGCGGTGCGAGCAGTAACCCAGTCGTAGTGACGGACACGATTCCCACTGGCCTGACTCCAGTATCCGCGTCGGGCAGTGGTTGGACCTGCGATCCCGCGAGTGGTCAGACTCTAACCTGTCGGCGCAGCGATAGTCTTGCCTCCAACGGAACCTATCCTGCGATTACCGTAGTCGTAATCCCGGGAGCATCCGCGCCTGCAAGTGTTATAAACACCGCTGCGGTGGCCGGTGGAGGTGATATCAACCCCAACAACAACAACGCCTCCGATCCAACCAACGTTCGGCCTCCTCCGGATTTGACAATCACTAAGAGTCATGCCGGCAACTTCATGCAAGGCCAGTCTTCAGCCACCTATTCCATTACGGTGTCAAATGTTGGCGGCACGCCGACCGTGGGTTCGGTATCGATTACCGACAACATACCGGTTGGGCTTTCTCCCATAAGCGCCTCCGGTACCGGATGGACCTGTTCCTTCGTTGGGAAGACACTGAACTGCGCCCGGTCTGACTCGCTGAACTCTGGCGCCAGTTATCCGCCGATTACTCTTACGGTAGCTATCGCCGCCGACGCGCCCGCGTCCATTCCGAACCTCGTGACAGTCAGTGGCGGCAGTGAACTGAACACTACGAACAATTCCGCCACGGATACCACCACGGTCAACGCCTCTCCGGATCTGACCATTACTAAAACGCACTCCGGAAGCTTCATTCAAGGCCAATCGGGGACTTACGCCATTACCGTGTCTAATTTGGGACCTGTCCCGAGCAGTGGTGCAATAACAATCACCGACCCCTTTCCGGTTAGCTTGACTCCGACTTCCGCCAGCGGTTCTGGCTGGGCGTGTTCGATCGCGAATCAAACTGTCACCTGCTCGCGCTCAGATGTGCTGCCAGCCGGCCAAAGCTTTCCTCCCGTTTCTGTCGGCGCAAGTATAGCGTCGAACGCTCCCGCTCAAGTTACCAACCCTGCAACTGTTTCGGGCGGGAGCGACGTGACGCCAGCAAACAATACAGCAACCGATACGACCCCGATTGTCGGAGGGCCCGATCTCACAATTGCAAAAGTTCACAACGGTACTTTTGTCCAAGGCCAACCCGGCTCCTACACTCTTACAGTAAGTAACGTAGGACAGAGCCCCTCCATCGGCGCGTTAAATGTCGCTCTGGACGCGGTTCCCGCTGGATTGACTCCTACATCGGCCACTGGCCCGGGTTGGACGTGTTCGATCACTGGCCAGGTTGTTGCTTGCAGGCGCGATGATCCTTTGAATCCCGGAGCGGCCTTTCCGCCCGTCACGCTATCCGTCAACGTCTCCGCCACTGCCGTCGGAAACCTGGTCAATATCGCTGCCGTTTCAGGTGGGGGAGACGTCAACCCGAATAACAATACCTCAACTGATACAGCGCCAATCGCCGGTGGCCCGGACCTGACTGTGACCAAGACACACACGGGGAACTTCAGGCAAGGACAACAGGGAGCCGCCTACACTCTTGTTGTCTCAAATGCCGGCGCAAGCCCCACTTCCGGACCGGTGACGATAAATGACACCGTCCCCGCTGGACTCACACCGGTGTCGGCGGCAGGGTCGGGATGGACCTGTACGGTAGCGGGCCAAGGAGTCGATTGCACACGCCCGGATCCTCTCGCCGGCGGAGGTCAATATCCTCCGGTCACCATTACAGTAAATGTTGCGCCGAACGCCCCGGCCTCGGTCACGAATGTTGTCACCGTCAGCGGTGGAGGAGAGGTTAACCCGAATGACAACACCGCGAACGATCCAACCACGATTACGCCCGAGCCGGACCTTACCATCACGAAAACTCACGCGGCCAGTTTCACGCAGGGACAAACCGGGGCCACGTATACAATTACCGTTTCCAATCCCGGGTCGGGTCCATCTTCTGGCGCCGTGACTGTGACCGACACATTGCCGGCGGGACTTACGCCGACCGCCGCGGTGGGAACCGGATGGACATGTAACCCGCCCAGCGGGCAAACGGTCACCTGCACCCGATCGGATGCGCTGGCCGCCGGCGCTTCCTATCCGGTGATTACCTTATCGGTAAACGTTGCAAATAATGCCGCGTCCTCTCTTACGAATACGGTCACAGTCTCCGGCGGCGGGGATGTAGATCCTGGGAACAATACAGCCACTGACAACACAACGGTCGGAGGTGGCCCCGACTTGACAGTCACAAAGACGCATGCGCAGGATTTCCGCCAGGGAGAACAGGGAGCGACATATTCGATCGTTGTAAAGAACAGCGGCCTGGCCCCAACCACTGGCCAGGTCACGGTCAGGGATACGGTGCCCGCCGGAATGACGCCTGTCGTTGCCGCCGGAGCCGGCTGGAGTTGTGGCGCGCCGGCGGGCCAAACAGTCACGTGTACCCGGTCTGATGCGCTCGCCGCTGGCCAATCCTACGAACCCATCACGCTGACGGTCAATGTCGCCATCAACGCTGCGTCGTCGGTAACGAACAGTGTCACCGTCAGCGGTGGAGGAGACGTGAATCCTGGCAATGATACGGACACAGACGTGACTCCCGTGACGCCTCAACCTGACCTGACTGTCTCTAAGAGCCATGCCGGCAACTTTTTCCAAGGCCAGCAGGGTGCAACCTATACCCTCGCCGTTTCCAACGTCGGGGCGGCTGCCAGCACTGGACCCGTAACTGTTTCGGACAATCTTCCGGCGGGACTTACTCCGACGGCCGCCAGCGGTCCAGGGTGGAGTTGCTCGGTGAATGGGCAGGCTGCAACTTGTACTCGGTCCGATCCCATCGCGGGAAGCAGCGGTGATTATCCGCCGATCACCATCACCGCGAATGTCGCATCAGGCGCTCCAACGGCGTTGACCAACACCGTCACAGTTGCAGGCGGCGGGGATGCCAATCCGGCGAACAATACTGCCAGTGATCCAACCACGATCAGCCCCGGACCGGACCTGACGGTCACCAAAAGTCATTCCGGCAATTTCCGCCAGGGGCAGACAGGCGCGCTCTATACGATTCTCGTCAAGAACATAGGCGTTGCCGCTACCGCGGGCACTGTTACCTTTCAGGACAACGCCCCCACTGGGCTGACCATTACCGCCGCCTCCGGCACCGGCTGGACTTGCACCGTCGCCGGCACCAGTGCAACGTGCACGCGAGCTGACGCGTTGGCTGCTGGCCAGAGTTTTCCCCCCGTTTCGTTGACCGTTGACGTTAGGCCGGATGCCCCCGCTTCGGTCACAAATAACGTCATTGCGGGCGGCGGTGGAGATGTCAATCCGTCCAACAATACCGCAGCCGATCCGACCGTAATCGCTGCCGCTCCGGATCTGACGGTCACTAAGACTCACGTCGGGAATTTTGTCCAGGGACAGGTTGGAGCCGTCTTTACGATCGTTGCCAAGAATGTCGGCCAGGAAGCCACTTCTGGAGTCGTAACGCTGACGGACTCCCTGCCGGCCGGCTTGGTAGCGACTGCCGCCTCGGGAACGGGATGGACCTGTTCGGTGACGAATCAGAGCGTAACATGCACTCGATCCAATTCCATCGGGCCTGGCGCCAGCTTCCCGCCGGTTTCTCTGGTGGTTGACGTGGCGGCGAATGCGCCCAGCACGCTCACCAACGTGGCGACGATTTCGGGGGGCGGCAATGTGAACAACAGCAATGACACTGCAACTGATACCGTAACGATCGGAAGTGCGCCCGACCTCACGATCACAAAAACTCATGTCGGTACCGGCTTCGCCACAGGTCAACGTGACGCGACGTACAACATTGCGGTCAAGAACGTGGGCCCATCGCCCACCGCAGGCATTGTGTCGGTCCAGGACACGCTGCCCGCTGGCCTCAATCTCTTAACGGCCGCGGGCCCGGGCTGGTCCTGTACTACGACCGGTGCGCTTGTTTCCTGCTCCAGATCCGATCCGCTCGCTGCGAATGGCTCTTACCCGGTGATCACAGTAACCGCTAGCGTTGCATCGGACGCGCCGCCGCAGATTGCGAATACGGCCGTGGTTTCCGGAGGAGGCGACGTTTCACCTGCAAACAACTCCTCGACCGATACGGTGAGCGTCGCGCGAGGTGCCGACCTTTTGATCACGAAGAGCCATACCGGCAATTTCACCCAAGGACAGACCGGCGCCACGTACACCTTGACAGTGAAGAACCAAGGCGGCTCTCCGACAAACGGAACGGTCACAGTGACCGACGAACTGCCGGTTGGCCTCAACCCTGGTGCAGTAACAGGTTCCGGATGGACCTGCACTCTGGGAACGCGGACTGCGGTTTGCACTCGTTCTGACCCGCTGGCCGCTGGTTCCAGCTATCCACCAATTACTTTTACTGTGAATGTTGCACCGGATGCTGCCAATAACACCACCAATAAAGCTACAGTTTCGGGAGGTGGCGAAGTAAATGCGGCAAATAATACCGCTTCCGATCCAACGGTTATTACCGGAACTCCGGATCTGACCATCACGAAAATCCATTTCGGTGATTTCATTGCCAGCCAGCCGGGCCTATATCTGCTAAACGTCCATAACCGCGGCTCGGGACCTACTACCGCGCCGGTGGCGGTTACCGATGCTGTCCCGCCTAGCATGACGCCGGTATCTGCAAAGGGGAATGGTTGGACCTGTTCCATCACGGGTCAGAATGTCGCCTGTAATAGGAGCGATCCGCTAGCGGCCGGAAAGAGCTATCCGGAAATTGCCCTTACGGTCAATATCGCGCTCACTGCGCCCAGACTCGTGACGAACACAGCCAATGTGACTGGCGGCGGAGAACTGACCACGAGCAACAACTCTGTTTCCAACGCCGCTGTCATCACCACCCCGAACTTTACGCTGCAAATCGTCAAGCAAGCCGATCAACAGAGTGTTCAAATCGGGGATGTCGTGACGTATGAAGTAATTGTCACCAATCCGTCAAAGATTCCGGTTCCAACCAGTGAACTCGCTGATCAGCCCCCGCCCTCGTTCAAATACGTCAAGGGAACGGCTTATGTTGCTTCCGGTGGAACCCGTCACTTCGTCGAACCCCAAGTAAATGGCTCGGGCTTGGTTTTCCCGATGGGCCCGCTTGCTCCTGAAAGTAGCGTAAGCGTGTTCTACCGTATGCGGATCGGGGCAAATGCTGGCCTTGGAACCCATCTGAATTCAGCGGTTGCCAGCGGCACTCTTTTTAGAGGTTTGGTTGTGCACAGTACGACCGCGTCTGCCCGCGTAAAGGTGGAGAGTGGAGCGTTCACCACAAGTCAGTTCGTGATCGGCCGGGTCTTTGAAGATGTAAATCGGAACGGAGTATTCGACAAAGGCGATCGACCCGTTGCAGGAAGCCGCCTCTTCCTATCGAACGGTCAGTCCGTCATTACAGATTCCGAGGGACTCTACAACATACCTTCAGTCGGCGAGGGAGCGGTTGTTATTTCCCTTGATCCCGTCACACTTCCGAAGGGCTACGCCCTCCTCGATACCGGCTTCCGGGCTGACGAAAGCTGGACCCGCCTCTTGCGAACGCCGCTTGGTTCGGGGGGCATGTTGCGGCAGAACTTTGCTTTGACCCGCACAGGTGCAGCTGGCGAGGCGGAAAAGCCTGCAGAGAGCGGTAGGAACGCTGCGTTATCACACCCAGGAGGAACTCCCAAGCCGCGCGGTCCGGTGGAACGCCTGGAGGTCGAGACCGATCGCAAAGAGTTGATAGCCGATGGAAGAGACTCTACCCTGATTCACGTCAAGGCCTTCGATGTCAATAATCAGCCGGCGGTGGACGGGCGAGTCATGATTCAGGTGAGCAGCGGACGTCTCGTCGGCATCGAGACCTGCGATCCCGGGAGTACGTCGAAAGACTGTACCTCGGAAGTCAATCGGCCCTTGCAAGAACCTTCGCGGCTCTTTCAAGGCCCGTCCGTGAGCGCAGCCACTACAGCCCCGGACGGCACCACTCAAACCGTACCGATGCAACCCCAGGGGCTCGCGCACTTCGGTCAGACGCTACTCGGCTCAGGTTCGGAACCGGTGGGTGGCTTGGCCGCAGAACAGGTGAGCCAGAACATGCAACAGCAGGCTGTCCTGCTCCGCAATGGAGAGGCCGAGATACGGCTTCTCTCGGAATCGAATACCGGAAAGACCCAAATCCTGGTCAAGTCTGACAAGATCGAAGGCACCGGAGAGGTGTTTTTTGTGCCGCCCAAGCGGACGACCATCCTCGTTGGGCTGGCTCAGTTATCGATTGGCAAAGCTGCTCCCGAATCGGATCTGTTTCGTAACAACGATACGACGCACGAGTATGCCAAATTCTTTTTCGAAACTCCGTTCTTCAGCGATAAGAATCTGTTGACGGCCGCCTATGACAGCAACCGTCCCATCAATCGGACTACTCAACAGGACCGTCTCTTCCAGCAAGATCCGCTGGAGAATGTCTATCCGGTTTTCGGAGACTCGTCCACGCGATATCAAACCGCTCAGTCGAACTCTCACCTGTTTGTCCGTCTGGATCGTGGCCTCTCGAACTTGATGTTCGGCGATCTGCGTGGCGACACCAGCACGTCATTCCACCCGGACGATTCGTTCACTTCCTATCAACGGAGCCTGACTGGCATTCAACTTCATCTTCAGGACAAGGCGGGAAGTTATCTGAATGCAAAAGGAGCCAGGCCCGAGACTGCCTTTGGGCGCGATGTTCTGTCCGGTGACTTCTTCGTCTTCGCCCATCTGACGCGTCCGGATATCCTGCCTGGTTCAGAAAACATTGTGCTTGAGACTCGCGACAGGCGTAATCCTGAAATTATTCTGAGCCGCGAGACTCTCACTCGCTCCGTCGATTACAACATCGATTGGACCCTTGGAAGCATTTTCTTCTTGCGGCGCATCTCAACGCTCGATCCCGCACTGAATTTAATTCAAATTGTCGTCACCTATGAATTTTTTGTCCGTGGCGTATCGGCTTCGGTATACGACATTACCGGCGAAAAGCAGTTCTCCAGACTTGGTTTGCGTCTTGGTGGATCATTCGTGAATCAGCACCAGGACGACTTTGGAGATTTCTATCTGGGAGGAATCCACGGTCAGCAGCAAACCTGGAATAAAGGCGTGTTCCGCTTTGAAGTGGCAACCAGCCAAGGCAAATTTTCAGGCGGCGCGGGAACCTTCAACTATACGGGAAGCCTAGATACCAACGTTCTTTCTGAGCACGATGGGTTTGCGTACCGCGCGTCATGGGAACAGCCGCTCGGGTTCGCGTCCTCTGTCCTCGAATTGAAGGCGCTCAAAACCGACGACAGTTTTCTGAATCCCTTCGGCCCCACCACAGTACCCGGTTCCCGTCAGGAATCAGCTGAGCTCAAAACCCGGCCCGCCAAAGGTGCTGAGTTGACATTTGGCTTTCTGGATGAGCGAAACAGCACCTTCGGCTTCAATAATCAAAGAGAAACGATTTCCGCGTTCTGGAATCAACGCTTGATCGCCCACCTCAAATTGATTGTTGGATATGACTTTCGAAAATTCGATGACAATCAGTCCGGGCGGCAGATCGACTCCAACCTCTTCGTCGCCGGTCTGGGTTGGGAACCAAACAAGACGCTGAAGGCGGCAATAAGGCGCGAGCAGAACGCCACCACCTCGGATCCTACTTATCCAAACGAAACAGTTCTTTCAGCCAGCTACAAGATTAGTGAGGCTGCCCGGTTCTTTTATACACAGCGTATTTCCTCCGCTCCCATCATTCCCATTTCCGATATTGCGGGTACGGGTCTTGGAGCCCTTAACTCGACGAACGAAACGAGTGTCGGCATCGAAACCAAGTGGTCACAGTACACCAGTTTCGGAACGCGGTATCAGATTGAGAACGGAATGAATGGAACCGACAGTTACGCGATTCTCGGGTTGGTGAACCGCCTTCCCGTTAACAAAACTCTGACCCTCGATTCGGGATTCGAGCATGCTCTTCATCTGACAGGAAATGACAAGAGCTACGACAGCGCATCCATTGGAATGAGCTGGTTGCCCACCAAGAAATTCCGCGCCTCGACTCGTTACGAACTGAGAGATCAGACCGGATTTGGCTCCATTTTCTCGGTCGGTGCGGCTGGAAAGGTAACCGAATCGATCACCACTCTCGCCCGGTTCCAATGGTCGCGCGACGGGTACTTGGGGAGCAAGAATGTGATCCTTGATGGCACCGCGGCGTTTGCCATTCGTCCCCTGAAGTCTGACCGCGTCGGACTATTGTTCAACTACACCGTGCGGAATTTCGACTCCGCTGGCACCGGTTTGAGCCCGTTCACACCGACAGGAATCGGCACGTTGCCATTCCAGGGCGGCACCGTCTATCAACCGGCGTCGCCCGTATTTGGCACTCAGAACCAGTTCGTCCAGGTGTTATCGTCAGACGGGTTCTGGCAACCCGCGAAACGCCTCGAACTGTTTGGGCGGGTAGCTACCAGCGATCGGTCATCCTCGCTTCCGGGGGAAGCTACCGTTTCAACCTTTACTTATCTGGTTCAAGGCCGCGTTCAATATCGCTTCGCCAGGCTCTTCGACGCCGCAACAGAAGTGAAATGGATGGTGCAGCCCGTCACCGATACGCATCAATACACCACCGGCACGGAACTCGGCGTCTGGGCCCTCCCGGATCTCAGAGTGGGTCTCGGATACAACTGGCGGTCCAATATCGACTATGGTGTGGAGTTTCTTGACCGGAGCATTCACCGAGGCTTCTACTTCACTCTCACTTCCAAGATGTCGAAGATCTTCGATCTCTTCGGAACACCGCGCGAAGGCCTTCAGACGACCGCAACCTCGAACGGAGCGCAGCCAGCTTCGAAATAACTTAGAAGCGGAAGACTGCCGCTAACGGCGCGCCGTTCGGCATTCTGCCATTTCGCACCACGTATACCTGCCCGCCACGCAGGATCGTCTGGACCGCTGCATCGTTGATCAGGTCTTCATCCTCCGAAGTGCCTGTCTCACGAGCCCTTACCGTGTGCGTCGCCTGATCGAACACTCCCGTGCTTTCCAAAGAATCGGAAACCAGCAGAGTCAGCACTCGACCGTCGTGCGCTGCCGTCACAATATCCTTTAAGCGGTTCGAGGCGCTGCCACCGGCCTTGTGATTGTATTCGGCCAGGATTTCATCCACCTTCTGCCGGTAGGACTGCGAGATCGCATCGAGCGCGCGCGCATGCATTTCGCCTGCTTTCAATCCGTTTGGCGCTCCTTGAGCCGCCTCCTGCGCAAGGCCTGGATAGGTGTTGACGGAGCGGTAGATTGATAGCTCATAATCGACGCCCGCAAGCACTACGGGTTCGCCCTTGGCGCGCAAAATTTCATTGACGCCGCGGTCGATCTGCCCGAAAAAGTGCGCCAGAAACTGCCCTTTGTCTTCGCGTTCCGTCGTGCTGGTGGTGGAGATGATGCCTTTCATGCTTCCGGTCGACGGTCCCGCAACTTCCATCGTGCTGCTCGTGTGATCCGGCTTCGCTGTGTTCATCCACTCGTCGAAGCTTGTCTTCACCATTGGCGGTAATGAGACCTCTTCGGAACTGCGCGTAGTGCAGCGCAGCATGCGCACATTCTTCTGGCTGAGCGCCAGAATATAAAAGACAGCGTGCCTGGTTGCTTGCAGTAGAAGCGGGCGAATATAGAAGCGCGGCCCGACGACGGCCCTACTCGGTAACGTTTCGTCTACCCACGCAACCCGGAACTGGTCAGGTGATCGAAAGACCGCTAACGAATTGCCGCCGGCTTTTCCGTCCGGAACAATCGCGTCCCAATCGGCGAGCGATTCCAGCAGTTCGCGCCCTTGCGCTCCATGCCGCTTCATCTTCGGCTCAATGCGCCGGACCATCTCCTTCCATTCGAGTGCGTTCGCCTTCGCGCTTTGCGCGGGTGGCGCGGAACTGAGCCCGATATAAAAACTCAGGCACGGGCCCTGCGATGCCAGGATTCCCTTGAGATCCTTCACGCTCCGAAACTCGGCCACCTCGGCCTTCAAGGTATTCATATTCAGGAGACCTGCGGATGTAATTGCTCGTTACCGGATACTTCGATGGTTCGATTGTCTTCTTGCCCTTGCGTGATCCTGATTTCGATCCGTTCTCGCGGCAGCAACTCCGGAAACCGTTCGCCCCACTCGATCAGCACGAGAGCGTGAGAATACAACAAATCCTCCAGGCCGAGATGACGGGCTTCTTCCGCCGTGTTCAGCCGGTACAGATCAATATGATATATCGCAACCGGGTTGCCATATTCGTGTATCAGCGTGAACGTCGGGCTTGCAACCTCGTCTGCCTTGGTCGCGCCGCGTCCTTCGGCGATGCCCTTCGCGAGCGTGGTCTTTCCGGCTCCGAGATTGCCGATTAATAATACGACTCCGCTCCGCGGCAGCACGGCCGCCAGTTGCCGGCCAATGCCTCTCGTCTCCTCGTCCGAGTGGGTCTCAAACCGGAGGATGGAGTTCATTCATGGCCTTCGGCAAAAAATCGAGCAGATCGCTGGCGAGAGTCGCTTGTTCGCCCCACTGGTCACCAGCCAGCTCACCGCAGCGTCCATGCAGCCACACGGCAGTCACAACGGCGCGCCGCCAGTCTCTTGGATGCTGGCCGATCATTCCGGCGATCATACCGGTCAGAATATCGCCCGTCCCGCCGGTGGCCATCGCAGGCGAGCCGGTCGGATTCACCCAAGCCTCGCCATCAGGGAACGCTACGATTGTACGGTCGCCTTTGAGAACAATCGCCGCCCCGCTTTCGCCTGCAAATTGTTGCGCGATTCCCAGCCGGTCCGCTTGCACCTCTTTCGTGGACCTGCCCGTCAAGCGGGCCATCTCGCCGGGGTGCGGTGTCAGGATTCGAATTTTGTCAGTATGAGGTAGTGACCCGGCCAGAGCGTTGAGGGCATCGGCATCCACTACCGCCGGAACGCCGGCTTGCTCGTAGACCCGTTTTACGAAACGAACTGTCTCGTCTTCCGTCCCCAATCCCGGACCGATTGCCAGAACTGTCATTTTCTCTAAAAGCTCCAGAACTCGATCCGCATCTCGCAAACGAACTCGCCCGGTTTCTGTCTCACCCAGCGCTTCGGTCATAAGCTCGGGACGGACGGCCGCGACGCCCGGAAGCGCGCTCTTCGGAACAGCGACCGTTACCAAACCCGCGCCGCTGCGATACGCTCCGACACCAGCCATCGCCGGAGCCCCGCTTTTACCAAACGAACCCCCTGCCACCAGGACATGGCCATACATGCCTTTGTTAGAATCTCGGGGCCGCTTGGCGAATAAATGACGAATATCATCGCGCGTAGCCAGATTTAGCTTGTAATTTGGGTTCGTTTCGCAAAATTCAGCCGGGCTCCCGATCGGAACTATCGTGAGGCGGCCTACGTTTTCATATCCCGGCGACAGGCATAGGGTTCGTTTCGCAGCGGTGAACGTGACGGTATAGTCGGCCCGAACGAATTCGCCGGCCGGGTTCGTTTGATCGGAAGGCAGACCGGACGGAATGTCGACCGCCACTTTCTTTGCCTGTGGAAATTGCTCGTTGATCGTTCGGATCGCATCCAGCGCCTGGCCTTTTGCCGGACCGGTTAAGCCGGTCCCAAGGACCGCATCGACCACGATCGTGGCCACACTGAGTTCGTTTGGTAATCCCCGCTTAACCGGGCAGCCGCACACTGCGAGCATGCGCCGGTTCTCCGCGGCGTCGCCGGTCACGCTTTCCGGGTCGAAGAGCTCAAAGACGGCAAGCTCGCGGCATAACCTTCTCGTGAAGAGCTGGCGGGCGACGACGAATCCGTCGCCTCCGTTGTTTCCTTTGCCGCAAATCACAGCCACTTGGTGCCCGGCCAGCGGCGCGAACGTCTCGCGAAGAAAGTCGACCACGCGGCTGCCGGCATTCTCCATAAGAATGAGTCCCGGGATCCCGCGCTCGATCGTCAACCGGTCTACTTCGCGCATCTCGGCGGCGGTCAGGATCTTCACGGCCGCTGCACCTGCCGGGCAAGGAGAAGCGTCATGTCGTCGTGCAACTCCGGAACGCCCGTCCAGCTGCGGACGGCATCCAGGATGATCCGGATGATTTCATGATTGTCCTCGTGATAGTGTTTGTGCACCAGTTCGATGAGCCGCTCCTCGCCGAACTCGTCGCCATAAGCATTCTCGGGCTCTGTAATGCCGTCGGTGTAGCAGACCAGAAGGTCGCCGGGATTCAACACCAGGCAACTCTCGTTATATCTCGCGAAGGGAAACGCGCCGACCACCATGCCATTCGAATCGAGCGGCATAACGTCCCCGTTTCGAAAGAGAAGCGGGGAAAGGTGCCCTGCGTTCGTATAAGTCAACGTGCGCGAGACTTCATCGAAAAGCGCGAAGAAGAATGTGGCATATTTCTCAGGCGATGTATTCGCAAAGACCTGCCTGTTTAGCTGCGAAACCAGGCTGGCCACGTCAATCTCGGGAACGTGAGCGCACTCATTTTCGCGCGAGATCTGATATTGCGCGAGCTGGGCACGTAGTGCCGCCTGAATAGTGGCCATGAGCAGCGCGGCGGAGATGCCTTTCCCGGCCACATCGCCAATGGCAAAACTCAGTTTCTTTTCGCCGATTTCCTGGTAATCGTAATAATCGCCCGACACCATGCGGGCCGGGTCGCAACGCACGGTCAACTGCAAACCATGTATGGGGGGCGCTTCTTTCGGGTAAAGCTGGCTCTGCACCTCGCGGGCGATCTCGAGCTCGGTTTGCAGCCGCTCCTTCTCTTTCTCGACGACCAGCAGACGTTCGAGATTGCCGGTCATCTGATTGAACGAGTGCGACAGTTCGCCGAGCTGGTCCTGGGCGCGAACCGGAATACGATGGCGAAAATCGCCGAAGATGACCTGCCTGGTCCCCTCGTAAAGCTGGTTCACCGCGCGCGTGATTCGGCGGGCAAGCGATATGCCGATTACCACCGCCACCAGCTCGACAATCAGAAACAGGATGGCGATGGCAATCACCACGTCGAACAGTACGCCGCGAAGGATCTCGGGTCCGGAGAAAAACGTGCGCAGCACGGCGGAAGGCCGCGAATAGACCCACAGGACACCCTGGTAGGGCTTATTGGGCGTCTCCAGGTGGTAGTGGGGCAACGTAGAAGGCCATCCTACCGGAACGTCGAAACGGCTCATGGCTGGAGGCAAACGGTTGCGGCTGTTGGGCAGTCCGGTACCTTTGCCTTCCGTATTGAACCGGAAATCCGGGTTCGAACCTCCGGCTGAATCGGTCTCAACCAGAGCGATGATGCCCAGGTTCGGGACCAGGTTCTCGACCGTCTGATCGGAGAGAGGTGCAAGCGCAGCGATTGCGCCGTCACTGGTATTCTGATGCGCCCATCCAAAAGCATGGCCGCCGATCATCATCAACCCGTGTGTATTCTGCCAGCCTGCGGGAACGGTCAAGGTCGGAGCATCTTTGGGGAACCGATGCTCCCCTTCTTCGTCCCGAATGTAAATGTTGATGCCGGGAAGGTCGTAGGCAAAGGACTTCAACACTTCGGGAGCGGCCGGCAGACGTATATCTGAGGGCATCCTATCGAAGGTGTTGACCACAGCTTGAACCAGTTCAAGACGGCGGTCAAGAGCGGAGCGAGCGAGATAGATGGCGAGTTCGTTCATGAGCGCCCAGGCGCCGAGTCCCACGAGCACAAACAACAGCAGGATGGGTAAAAAACCAATGAGGCCGTAAACAAACAACAACCGATTCCGTACGCTCCAGAGCGAGTTGCGCTGAAGGTAACGCAGGCCGCGAAACACCAGGATGACGCCGGGCGGAATCAGCGCAAGAAACGCGAGAAGGGCCAGCGCGCCGTGTCCTGTAAAGTAGAACACCAGGTAGAGTGCCAGCGTAATCAGGAAGTCGATCCCCGATTTTCCGAGAAACTTCGCGACCTGCCGGACTCGCGACATCATCTGATTATCGCGTGGCGGATGAGATTTTACGCCCGACCTGCTAACCTGACACAGGAGAGTGAATGAGTTTATTGTGGATGGCGGTTATCACCTTTGCGATTTTGCAGGCGTCGGTCTTTGCGACGACGATTTATCTGCACCGTTCGATTACTCACAAAGGAGTGGAGCTGCATCCTGCCGTTCGGTTTCTAATGCATCTCGAGCTGATGTTGTTTACCGGCATCATTCCGCGCGAGTGGGCAGCGGTGCACCGCAAGCATCACCATCACTCGGATGAGATTGGCGACCCGCACAGCCCGCGCGTGTTGGGCATGTGGACGGTCCTTTTCGGGAACTATTTTCTGTATAAGAAGGAAGCGAATAACCAGGCAACACTCAACAAATACACGCCGGACTACCGTCCCGATCTGCTCGATCACCTGCCGATGTTTCTACAGGATTACGGTATATTTCTCGGACTGGGCATTTTCATGCTGATGTTCGGCTGGGCGTGGGGATTGGCCGCGTGGACGATACACATCGTGACGTACGTACTGCTCAATTCATCGATCAACAGCCTGTGCCACATGATCGGCTACCGCAATTTCGATAACCTCGCAACCAACATTCAACTGATCGCCTTCCTAACAGGCGGCGAAGGTCTGCATAACAATCACCATGAATTTCCGACCTCTGCCCGGTTCGCCTTGCGCGGGCGGGAGATCGACCTCGCGTGGCCGGTCATTCAGCTTCTGGAAAAGTGCCGCCTGGCGACGATTAACCGATTGCCGATTGCAAAAGCTGCTTAAGTAAGAAGGACTAAAAGGCGAAGAACGCTGCGGCAGACTGAAGTCTGCCCCACAGAAAGTGTTAGACGAGCGGAGCTTTTTGCACCTTGCCGTTGCGGATGCAGGAAGTGCAAACGCGCACTCGCTTGCCGCTACCTTTAATTAGGGCGTGAACCGTCTGCAGATTCAGGTTCCAGCGGCGTTTGGTCACGTTATGGGCGTGGCTGACGCGGTGCCCGAATTGCGGCCCACGGCCGCAGATCTCACAAACTTTTGCCATAAGTACACACGTCCGCTCAGCCAAGCCGAGTCGGTAAAACTTAATATAGCATGCTCGGTGACGGTCGAGGCGTGCCTCGACCCTACTTGGGCGGGCCGACCAACAACTCGTTATCGACGTCCTTGACGCCTTTGACTTTTTTCGCGAGCTTGGTGGCCTTGGATTTACCCTTGTCGGTGTCGACTCGTCCCTTAATCGTCACAACGCCATCTTTGACCGTCACGTCAAGAGCTCCGCCTTTCACATCGGCATCGGTTGCGAGCTTCATTCGAACCTGGTCCGAGATGCGGTCGTCGGAATTGGCCGGCTTCTGATCGGCCGCAAACGCAGCTTGCGCCAGCATTCCTGCGAAGAGCACTGTAAGCGCTTGAAAACGTCTCATGTAGCTGTCTTCTCCGAGCCTACCATCGAGTGCCAGTCGATCCCGTTCAGAAACTCGGGATCTTCCCGCCAGTTTGGCCTCACCTTGACGAAGAGGGACAGGAACACCTTCCGGTTGAGTCTCTCCTCCAGATCTTCTCTGGCCGCCGTTCCAATTCGTTTCAGCATTTGGCCCTTGGTGCCGATCAGAATGCTCCGTTGCCCGGCACGTTCGACATAAACGGTTGCCGCGATCTTCACGAGGCGCGGCGTTTCTTCCCAATGATCGATGAGAACGGCAACAGCGTGCGGAACTTCCTCGCGGGTTGCGCGCAGAATGCGTTCACGAATGATCTCGGCCCCCAGAAAGCGCATCGGCTGATCGGTCAGATAGTCATCGGGGAAGAGCGCGGGGCCATCCGGCAAATGTCGAATAATGACGTGCTTCAGCAGGTCAAGGCCCTCGCTGGTGCGCGCCGAAACTGGAAGCGCTTCGAGGAACGGAAACTGTTCCATGTAGCGCTGAATCAGCGGAAGCAGCAGGCGCTTGTCTTCTACGCGGTCAATCTTATTCAGCACTAGTACTGCTTTCTCCGATTTTGCGAGAGCGCTAACCCCCAGTTCGTCTTCGTGGGCGACCGGCTTGCTGGCGTCTGCGACATAGAGCACGAGGTCGCGATCCTGAATTGCACTCCTGATCGTATCCATCATTCGCCTGTTGAACAGCGTGTCCGATTTATGAATGCCGGGCGTATCTGTAAACACGATTTGCGCCTCGGGCAAAGTCAAGACGCCCTGAATTGCCGTGCGGGTCGTCTGCGCTTGCGGGGCGGTAATCGCAAGCTTTTCGCCGACGAGCGCGTTCAGAAGCGTGGATTTACCGGCATTTGGCCGGCCGGCTATTCCGACGAATCCGGCGCGGTGCCCATCCGATTTCACGGTTGCGCGCCGACCGGCGACGGAGCTTCAACGCGCGAGATGCGCACCTGCTCCACGCGGCGCTCGTTGCCCGCGAGTACTTCGATTCGGATGCCGCCGCGCTCCACAGTCTCGCCGACCTGCGGCACGTGACCGAGCCACTCGGCCACCAACCCGCCGACCGTGGTCGATTCCGTTCCCCCGTTTGGCCGGAAATTCAAAAGGTCTTGCAGCCTGTCCACATCCAGGCTGCCCGGCGCGATGAAGGTATGA
The DNA here is from genome assembly GCA_036557345.1 of Bryobacteraceae bacterium. Lineage (GTDB taxonomy): Bacteria > Acidobacteriota > Terriglobia > Bryobacterales > Bryobacteraceae > Bog-105. The sequence continues at coordinate 23,991 of DATBHS010000240.1, read as the reverse complement.
TCAGACTCCTGGCGGACGTCCCGCTCGGGCTCGTGCTCATCACGGATTTCGCCGAGGATCTCCTCGACCAGGTCCTCCATGGTCGCGATTCCAGCGGTATTGCCGTATTCATCGACGACAACCACCATGTGCGAGCCGTCGCTCTGCATCTCGCGCAGCAGGTCGCTCACCGGCTTGCTCTCGGGTACCAAGGGGATGGGCCGCATGAGATCGGTCAGCGGCTTGGACTGGCGCTCCTCGTCGCTCAGCTCGAAGAGATCGCGGACGTGCACGAAGCCGATGATGTTGTCGATGGTGCCCTGATACACCGGAATGCGCGAGTATTGTTCGTGTATGACAAGCTGCCGCAGATCTTCAAGTGATCTGGCGCTGGAGATGGCGACGATGTTGGGCCGGGGCGTCATGACCTCGCGGACGTTCTTGTCTCCGAACGCCACGACGGAATGAATCAGCTTGCGATCAGCCTCGCCGAGAATTCCCTCCTCTGCACCCGCCGTAATGAGCGCCTCAATGTGCTCGACCGAGTCGGACTCTGCCTCATTCCCACGAATATTCCTGTCGATTTCGAGCAGAGATTGAAAAAAGCGCACCAGCGCGGTGAGGGGTAGGGCGCACGCGGCCAGCAATCTCGTAACACGCAGCACCTTCGACATCCAGACACCCTTCGTTCGTCGATACAAGAAGGCGGGAATGAAGTACGTCGAGATAAGCATGGCAAAGAAGGACAAGCCTATCGCCTCGAGCACGCTCTGCCAGCGGGCCATTTCGGGCCGGACCAGCGCGCAGAAGTAAAACACGCCGATCAGGAATAACGATACGTGCTTGATCAGTGAGAAGGCAAGAGAGCCGTGTTCGGGATCGAGTCCGATCTTTTCGGCGAGCGTCTCACGAAAGAAATCGAGAGCCGGCACTTCGCGCCGGATAAGGCGCAAAGATTCGAGATAAAGCAACTGCACATATGAAACGAAGCACAGTAGACAGCTCAGAGCTATGGCAAGAGCGAGGCAGAGCAGCGTCATAGCCACGGCACCTCAGCGCGGCAGGCTGAAGCCTGCGTCACCCGTGCTCTTTCCGTCAAGCTAAGTGGCAGACCGAATTCAGCGCGCCATTTTCGCTCGGCTCGAGCCATTTCTCCCTGGTCGCGTTCGTGGTCCAGTCCCGTCAGGTGGAGCACGCCGTGCAGCATCAGAATGCGGATTTCATCGATTCGGCTATGCCGGAACTCCTGAGCCTGCGCTTCGGCGCGCTCGACGGAAATGGCTAGTTCGCCGAGCGCCCCCTCTTCTGCGCCGGAAGGAAAGGACAGAACGTCGGTTGGGTAATCGTGATCCAGAAACTGAAGGTTCAGGCGCTGCAGCGTACCGTTATCGGCGATAAGGCAAACGACCGAACAGCCTGATGCCAGGCGATCGCAGAGAAGGCTAAGGAAACTTTTTAATATACGCTTCTCTTCCGCGGAGAACCTGAATTTAGGGGGGAAGGCTCCGAAGAGCAGCGTACTGCCATCAGACGACATAAGCGTGTTATGTAAGCGACGGGAAATCCGGTATTTCCACCCTGGTGTTGGCCGGCGGCTCCGGCACTATCTCTGGAGCCGCATCGGCTCCAAGTTTCAACGCCAACTGCCGGCCTGCGCCCACGAATTCGTTGTAGCGATCGTAGGCTTTCACAATGCGCTGCACCAGGGAGTGGCGCACGACATCCTTGTCGTCGAAGGCCACAAAAGCGATACCGTCAACTCCCCTGAGGACTTCCACAGCATTAACCAACCCGCTTTTCTTTCCTGACGGCAAGTCGATTTGAGTAAGGTCGCCAGTGACAACCATTTTGGAGTTGAAACCCTGGCGCGTGAGCACCATTTTCATTTGTTCGATAGAGGTATTCTGAGCCTCATCAAGAATAATGAAGCAGTCGTTCAGAGTCCGACCGCGCATAAAGGCGAGAGGAGCGATTTCTATGATGTTGCGCTCCACCAGTTTTTCGACCTTTTCGACATCAATCATGTCGAACAGCGCGTCATAGAGAGGCCGCAAATAGGGGTCGATCTTCTGCTGCAGCGTGCCGGGCAGAAATCCAAGATGCTCGCCGGCCTCCACTGCCGGGCGCGTCAAAACGATGCGACTGACACGCTTATTCAAGTACGCCGCGACTGCCATCGCTACCGCGAGGTAGGTTTTGCCGGTGCCGGCCGGACCGAGGCCGAAGGTCAGGTCGTGATTATCGATGGCATCGACGTAGCGCCGCTGGTTCACCGTCTTGGGTGCAAGCACCTTTTTTCCAAACGTTCGCGATTTGCCACTTTCAACGAGGCGGCGCAGCGAAACATTGGGATCGGCGGTTACGACGCGCATATAGCTATTCAGGTCGCCGTTGTTGAAGACATGGCCTTCCCTGATGAGATCGATATAGTCTTCGAGGATGCGCTCAGCGCGCCGCACCTCCGGTTCGTCCCCTTCGAGCTCGAGCGAGTCGCCATCCAGAAGGCGCGTTCGCAGCTTCAATTCCGATTCAAGGAGGCGTATATTCTCGTCACGAGTTCCGAACAGGGACTCAATGCCGCGGGAAATCTGAACAGATGACTTCATCAAGCAGAAATTTATGGTGATAGGACGGAGCGGACGATAGTGCAGGGGTTAATGACAGAATCCCGAATGGCCGTAAAGGACCCCACGACGAGGGCACGTCGGAAAAAGGTCCGTTGAACCCACAGGCGCGGACGCCAGCAGCTCATTCCACTCCAGTATAACAGATTTTTATGGTGGTTGGCCGGCTTATGGGGTCCTGGCGCAGCCGATGGGAGCCACGAATGAACACAAATACCGGTCCTCGGGGCTGGGTCGGACTCAGGCTTGATCGTGGCGAGGTGGACTGGGATGAAGTGAGCCCTGCGCTTCGCCGTCACAGCATTCTCCGACGGCTCCGGAACTTTTCGCCGACGGTAATCGAGGCGCCTTTGTAGTCCACCATTCTATGTGATCGTCGAGGTTGGCACGCTCGCCTGAATACGCCAGCAGTGATGCTCCTGCGAATTCCACTTTGGATACGCGACCTACTGTGGACCTAAGATTGCTTGAGTGCGCCGAAAGAACTCGCCAAATGTGTTGCGACGTCGCCAGGGCATAAGGCCGGGAAGATTGAAGGTCTCTAGCTGCGTGAGTTAGAATCGGGCTCGCTTCATCTGCCGAAGCGCGCCTTTGAAGGATCCAGAATAGAACAAATGATCCACGTTACTACGATTGTGTCGATACTCCCATCAGGGAGCGGAAACGGCTCCTCAGCGGAGTGTCGCAGGAATTCGACGGGAAGCATCGGAAGGACCTTCTTGCGCGCTATTTGCTGGAGTTCTACAGAAGGGTCCACGCCACAAACACGCTCGAGCTCGGATGAATAGAATGGCAAATTCATACCAGGAACCAATACCAATTTCCAGTACTCCGCCGCGCGCCGAACTGCTTACACGTAGCTGCCTGCAAATCGCCCCGAAACCTTTAGCGACACTCGTCGCGAACGCTCACTGGAGGAGTCGATGAAGGCGCTGGACCAGCTGTTTGGGTATCTCCTGATACTGGGTGGCATTGGACATGGAATGGGAGCATACAGTGCCTATAGGAACCAGCCGATGATCCTGCTTTGGGGACTCTCGGCTTCATTCGCCGTATGCTTGCTGGCGGCGATCAACTTGCTGCGGGCTGCGCGAGGCCGTGACCGTGCCCTTGCCTGGATCAGCTTCGCGGGATGTTTAGTGTGGATTGGTTTTGTGCTGTGGTTCGGCCTTCTCATCAGGAATATATTCGACTTCCGCCCGCTGGGAAATTTAATCATCACACTGGTGCTGGCCATCTTCAGCTTGCGTAGCGCGTTACGGTCACACCCGGAGTGACCGCCGCCGTAACCGTTGGTGCGCTGCTCGAAATGTAATAGCTTTCGAGCAGCGGATTGAGGGCCCAATTCGCCAGTCCTCTATCATGTAGATTCAAGCCGATAGGCGCCTGTCCTCTTACAGTCATGAAAGTATCTGTCATCATTCCGGCCGCCGGACTCGGAACCCGCATGGGCCGGAGCGCCCCGGAAAGGGAGGGCATCAGCCGCAAGCAATTCATGCTGCTCAACGGCTCGCCGATCCTCATTCACACGATCCGAAAATTTGTCAGTTGCCCTTCGGTCAGCGAAATTGTCGTTGCACTGCGGTCGGAAGACCTTACCTGGGCGGAAGACTTGTTTAAGGCACAGGGGCTGGCGAATAGCGTCCGCGCCGTGGAGGGTGGGGAATCGCGCCAGCAGTCAGTGGAGAACGCGCTGGCGACGATCGGCGGAGATACTGATCTGGTTGCAGTCCATGATGCTGTTCGGCCGTTCGTGTCGCGCGAAACAATCGAGAAAGTCATTCATGAAGCCGGCGAGACGGGAGCGGCAATTGTGGGGGTCGTTCCGGTTGACACCGTCAAGCAGGTGCACCGCAACAAGGTGCGCGCGACGCTCCCGAGGGAACGCCTGGTACTCACGCAGACACCGCAGGTCTTCAAGCTCAAGCTGCTGCGCGATGCTTTTGAAAAGGCGCGGCAGGATCTTTTCGTCGGAACCGACGAGTCCTCCCTGGTGGAACGGCTCGAGCAAGTGGAAGTGTCGGTCGTGCTGGGAACGGATCGGAACATAAAAATCACAAAGCCGAGCGACATGGATCTTGCTCGCCTGTACCTGATGCTGGAGAGCTCTGCTCTCGAGCTGTCGCGCCGATGAGCAAAGCCGCGCCGGTTTTCCGCATTGGGCAGGGGTGGGATTCGCATCGGATCGAGCCGGGGCGGCCGCTGATTATCGGAGGCATCACTATTCCGTCCGAGTTTGGTCTCGCCGGCCACTCCGATGCCGATGTTCTCTTCCATAGCGTGACGGACGCGCTTTTGGGAGCGCTGGCGCTTGGGGATATCGGCACACATTTCCCGGACACTTCGCCGGAATGGCGGGCAGCGGACAGCCGGCATTTTCTAGAGCATGCCATAGGCTTTGCTGCTCGCCAGGGATATCGTCTCGCCAACGTGGACGCCACGGTTATACTCGAGCGCCCCAAGCTGAAGGATTTTCGCCTGGCGATTCGAGAGAGCCTGGCGCGCGCGGTTGGGCTGCCGGTCGATTTTGTAAGCGTGAAGTTCAAGACCGCAGAGAGGGTAGGACCGGTTGGGGAAGGCCGCTCGTGCGAAGCGCAGGCAGTGGTGCTGCTAACGAGCCAGTTTTCAGAAGGCCAATAGCAAGTGTTGAAGGCAAGCCTGCGTGTACTGCTTGTCGCGGCGGCAATTGGAGCGTCTTACTACTCGGCTCTACTCGCGAGAGCCGCCTACTTGTTTGAGGGGAATACTGCCGCGTCGGTGGGCGCGGCGGCGCGGCTGGTACCGTACAACTCCCGCTACGTCGCGCGACTGGGCGCTTGGGAATCCGACCGGCGATGGGCCCAGTTCCATCGCGCAATCGAGCTGAATCCCTTCGATTCCGAATCGTGGATACAACTCGGTCTGCTCACGGAACTGGACCGGCAGGACCCCCAAGCCGCCGAGCGCTACTACCTCAAGGCCGCGGCTGTGGATCATATGTTCCTGCCGAAATGGACCCTGACGAACTTCTATTTCCGGCGGCAGAATGAACACCAGTTCTTCGAATGGGCGAATGCGACGCTTAAGATCACTCCGTATGCGGCGGACCCTGTATTCGCACAGATGTGGCAGATGACACGGGATGCGGGACAGATCGGAGCGGCCGTTCCGCAGCGGCCTAGAGTGCTGCTACAGTATGCCGGTTTTCTCTCGAACAGTAAGCGTTTTGCCTCGATTTCACCTGTTGTTCAGCGGCTGGTGAATTCGGTACCTGCGCGTGACGCTCATGCCTGGGGACGAGATGACCTGCTTGCGGGCATCGAGGACCGGCTGCTAACCGCAGGCGAGCTCGATGCGGCTCTCAAAGTGTGGACCAGCATGAAGCGTGCGGGTTGGATACGCGCGACGATTCCCGATTCAGAGCATCCGCTCACGAGTGGCGATTTCAGCTTCCCGTCATACGGGCATGGATTCGATTGGACGATGGCCGATGTGGCGGGCGTAACGATCGATCAGCTTACGGATTTAAGGAGCCTTCGCATCTCGCTTTCGGGTGAGCAGCCCGAGCGCTGTGAGCTGCTGCGGCAATACATACCCGTGGAGCCCGGCCGCGAATACGAGCTGCTATGGGTCGCGAAGGCACCCCAGATAACCTTGCCGAGCGGGTTCGCCTGGCACGTGCGGAAGGCGGGGGAGAGCGCCTGCTCCATCTGCTCAAGCATGGTCTCCGGCGATCTCCTGGACGCTACGGAGGGTGGTTGGCATTTTCGCGCGCCGGCTGGAGCGAATTTATGCACTCTGATTCTCGAGTATGCACGTCCATTCGGCGCCGTTCGGGGAGCCGGTAGTATCAATTTAGAGTCAGTGTCTTTAACCCGGCAGCCCTAGGTGACGGATGTCCTACAATTGCCCAGGAGCTTAAGAAAGCGGGCAACGACGATCAGCAACATCATGGCCAGAGCGGAACCCTCAACACCGTGACCGTGGCGGAACAGCTCAATACCCAAAATGAAAGCGGCGAGGAGAATGAGTACGAGCGAGATTCCACGTTGCAATCGCATGGAAGCGGAGCGCACCCATGGATCTAGTGGAACGACAATTTCACGGCCGCGATCCGAATGCGTGCAGCGGGATTTAATCTGGCAACTATTGCACGTGTGCGCCGGGGCGCGATAAACGATCGCGTGTCGCTCCGGATCGATCTCTGCCCGGAGCAGAGCTATGCCCACCGGGCATTCCCAGGCATCCCGGTCGCGATCAAACCGAAAGCCACCGGTGTGATAGCGGTCGGCTCGTTGCTGCGAATGTTTGGCCAGCCATTCGAGCGCCGTGGCGATGATGATCAGCGCCAGCACATACCCGATCGCCAGAACGGCCTCAATGTGAAACGCGGCCATTGTCTATACACTCGACGTCCCTGATTCCGTAATTTCCGTGAAGAGAATTTCCGCCGGTTCTTCCAGCGTCGCCTTCGGCACCCTGGACCGAACGGCTAACCAACACAGGTATAAAAGCGGCAAGACCCCGCCGATAATGAACACTGCGTCTCCGGGGAAACGCAGCCATTCAATGAAGGAGTTCACCGGATTTCCGATGTATTTCAAGCTGCGGGCCTCAAAATAACCATGGTTAACTGACTCGTAAAGTTGCAATAGGCCGAGCGGAAATAACGTCGCAAAAACCATCCAGGCCAGACCCGCATTGAGCGACCAGAAGCTAATTTTCGCAGCCCGCTCTGACCACCGTGCTTCGGGGATCATGTACCGGATGCAAAAGAGCGCCAAGCCCACTGCGAGCATCCCATATACGCCCATCATGGCTGCGTGACCGTGATTCGTGGTTAATGCCGTTCCGATCTCATAGTAGGAAACAACGGGCAAGTTGATGAGAAAGCCGAAAACGCCGGCGCCCAGAAAATTCCAGAAGCCGACCGACACCAAAAACATCACGGCCCAATAGTGTGGGAAAGAGGTTTTGGATTTTGCCTCTTGTTGCGCTCCAAGTTGGAGAAAACTCCAAGCTTCGACAGTCAGAAACGTTAACGGAATCACCTCTGCCGCGGAGAAAAACGCTCCCAGCGCCATGTGTTCGGCGGGCGTGCCGGAGAAATAAAGATGGTGCATAGTGCCGATCACGCCGCCCACCGAGTACAACAGGATATCGAGATAAACCACAGTGAGCGCTACACGTTCGGCTATCACCCCCAGCAGCACGAAAATGCAGGCAACCATGATGGTTGTGAACAGCTCGAGAAAATCTTCAACCCAGAGATGCACCACCCAGAAACGCCAGAAATCGGTGGTGGTGAAGTGAGCTGCCGGCCGCGCGAGCAGACCTACAGCGTAGAAGGCGGGTATCGATAAGGCAGAAAAGAAAAATAACCACGGCATGTTGCCTTTGTGCTCAGTTCGCAACCTGCTGCGCAATCCGATAAAGAGCATTACGACCCAAACGCACAGGCCTAAGGTCAGCAGAACTTGCCAAAACCGTCCGAGATCGAGATACTCGAAGCCTTGATTGCCGAACCAGCTCCAATACTTCTGTATCCAGCCATGAATGCCAGCAAACTCGCCGAAAAGACTTCCGAAAACCACGAGCGCGAGCGCTCCCAGCAATCCCACGGCAAACCACTTTTGAACCTTCGGCTCGCGGCCGCTCAGCATAGGCGCCAGGAAGATTCCAGCCGCCAGATAGGAAGTAGCTACCCAAAAAATCGCTAACTGCAGATGCCATGTTCGCGCCACGTTGAATGGAAGGATGCGCGCCAGGTCGACGCCGAAGAAACTAGTTATGTCAGCCCGGTAGTGCTGCGACGCTGCGCCCACAAAAGTCTGGATCAGGAACAAGAGAGCCATTGTGAGAAAGAACCAGCCGGTGACGCGCTGTGCGGGCGTCAAGGCCACGTTGCCAGGCGCGCGAAAAGTGAGCGTGTTGCGCTCGCGGCCATGCCAGCCGAGGAAATTCCACCTGCCGAATGCAAAGAATAGCGCGCCAATTCCGCCCAGCAGAGCCGCCAAGGAGAGCATGCTCCAGACAATCATGTCGGCGGTAACTGCGTTGTTCACTAAAGGCTCGGGAGGCCAGTTGTTCGTATATGAATAGTTGTGACCAGGCCGCAAAGCGGCTGCTGCCCATGCCGACCAACTGAAAAAAGCCGTGAGCTGCCGGATTTCAACCGGATCGCTAATCGCTTTGGGCCGCAAGCCAAAACGCGTGCTGGGCTCCGAAAAAATCTTTGCATAGTAATCTACGAGCTCCGTGTATGCCGCCGATTGCGCCTGCGTAAACACAAGTGCATTCGTGTTCGCGTCGTAGCGGTTTGTTTTGAACTCAGCGGCCGTCTGAACACGCGCCTGCTCGGCCGAACCGGCACTGGCATGTGCATGCACCACGCTCGTTGCGGCGCGGCGTAGATAGTCGGCCGTAAAGTCGGGTCCGAGATATGCGCCGTGGCCGAAGATGGACCCATATTCCATCAAGCCGTTTTGCAGAAAAACCTGTTGACCGGCCAAGATGTCCCGGTTAGTGAACAATAGATGTCTCCCAGGGTCAACAACACGAGCGGGGATGGGCGCCTCGTCCGAATAGGTTCGATACGCAAGAAGCCCTAATACGAAAAAGCCGAACAGGACGACTACGGCAACGGCCTGAATCCATCCTTTCGATACGAGCAGAGCTCTCTTTCCTTGGGCATCAGGCAGACCTTGTTCCAAATAGGGAGTAATCATACAGTCACCAACGTCCTGCAAAGAAGAATACTATCCGCATTCTCACAAGCTGCAATGAACCATGCGTCCCGGACCAGAGGTTTCCGTATGTTTTCACCACTGGAACTCATAGGCACGCGACGACACAGAAGTTGAGCAGCCGAAGCCCTCATCGTTTGCCTTCGGCGAGCGCGGCGGTCCGATCCAGGCTGATACTGTTCACGAGCAGATCAGCATGCCGATGCACAAGCCGCCATTCGGCGCCCGCACGGCGAAAGACCTGTGTAACACGCAGCGACTAGTCCTGCTCGGGTAGACCGCCCACCTCGGCACGTACCCGCTCAATCGTCACAAGCACGATGAGATCGCCCGAGGCATAGCTTGCCACGACCTCCTGGTCTAAAGTGCCGGATTCGAAAAACCGCGCCATTGCTGCCCGATGCTCGTTCGACGTGTCGAAGCCGCGTGTGGGCGCTCCGCCGAACGGCGCCATAAGCGTGTAGTCTTTCGCGTGCTTAATCAGCGCGAGATATCCGTCAGTAAATTTCTACCAGGGCCTATTCATGCGTTCCTACCTCGTGTATGGCGCGCGCAGCGCGAACTGCCGAACGCGTCGCGGCTTCCATACCCCAGCTTTGGTTATCGCAATAGGCGCCTGCAAAGTATACTCTTCCCAGCGGTTCGATCACCGCGGGCCAGAATTTATGTAGCTGCCCCGGTTGATAATCGCGTGCTTCACATGCCATGGCCCATGGATCTCTCGACCAATCCACGATGAGCACTCTGTCGATATCGGCGGAAGCACCGGGATAGTAGCGGCGGAATAGGGTCACAACCTGCTCGGTAGTCACGCCCGGATTAGAAGTTCCGATCAGAATGCCTCGTTCCGTTTTCACTTCCTCCGCAGTCGGCCAGAGCGGTCCCAGAATGGGCGAATTGAACTGCAGATTTCCGCTGAGTCCGTCTCGTCTCCAGAACTTGGTGCGGGATTGAAAGATAGGCCGGCTTTCCACGGTGTATGGCATATGAGAAATTGCGAACTGTTTCGCTTCGCGCCACGGCGGTGAGACTGCGATCCGGCTGAGCATTACTGCGTTCATAGCGCAGACCAGGAAGTCGCCTTCCACTTGCTCCAGTTTGCCGGCGCTCCGGATTGTGACGGCTACGCCGGCATCGCCTCTCCGGATTGCAGTCACAGGCGCATTCTTGCGGATACGCTGTCCCAATCGTTGCGCGATGGCGTCGGGCAGGTTCTGGTTGCCACCCTTCACGCGGAAAAAGATCTTGGGTTCCTCAGGAATCCGACGCATCTGTACGATGCGGCGCTTCCAGATCACATGTAATGCAGAGCTGTCGGAGCCTATCTCGTCGGCGGCAGCGGCAGAGGCGCCATCACGCTTCAGCAACTCGCTCAGGGAGAGGTAGTCGAGGGAATCGAGACCAACGCCGAACGGCTTGTACTCATCCGTGATCTTGTCACCGTAGCGGTCGAGGTAGAGTTGCGTAAGGCTTGCGCCGGGATGGCTTTGCAGGAAGCGCCTCTCTTTCGGGCTGTACTGGTTGCGCGACAATCGCAATCGCGCTGCCTCCTCTTCGCTGACCATGCGGCCGTCCATTAAAACCATCTGATTGTCCCGATGCGGGTAGGGGAGCAAAGTCAGGCCGAATTCCTTCGCGTATTGATAGCAAAGTTCGTATCCAGGGTATGTGAAATGCTCGGCCCCGCAATCGGCATACAGATGATCGGGAAAGCGCTCGCGGATCGTTCGTACGTGTCCGCCCGTGCGATTTGAAGCCTCGAGGACGATTACATCATGCCCCCGCTTGGTCAGTTCCCAAGCACAGCTGAGTCCTGCCAAGCCGGCGCCCGCCACAATCACTCGTTTTGGCTGCGCAGCTGCCGCAACAGGCCAGGACAGATACGGATTCACCAGGAACAACGCCCCGGCGGTGAGAAGGTCGCGTCGATTGAGTATCGAGGATGATGAAAGCAAGTGTGTCGTTGTTTAACTTCTTCGCCTTTGTACGATGTTCTTCATTCTATTTCGAATGGCCTTGATGTTTGGAGAATGGCCACCTCAACCGATCCGCCTAATTGGGTTCTGAGGAGTGTACCCGACAGGGCGTGTGTGGCTTAATAGACCCGCGGCACGTGGCCTAAAAGAACGGAATCTGACTCGTCGTGCTGAATACCGCGTCCCGATGACCGCGATTAAGCGTTGGGCCCGCGAGGCCGTTAGTTAGATGGCAGCATCGGATGTTTCATCGGACCCCAACGGGCACGGAGCCTCAGGCTCATTACACAGTGCGAATAGAAGCAGGGTTGAACAGCAGCGGCAATTATGACGGTCAGGCGCAATCAGATCAAAGATTTTCGTTGACATCGACCAACCTTCTCATAGAAACGCTTATGGGACAAGTCCTTCTCCAGAAAACTAACTGACATCGGCCACTCTTGGCTGCTGTGCCGAGACTCGTCTCGGCACTCTGGAGAGGAATGCGGTTTCCGCGACGCCAGTCAGTTGATGCCACTATTTCTTATCCCGGCTTTGGAGGACTGATTCCGCGTAATAGTTCACAACCTTTGCCTCACTGCGCGCTACTTCATAAAAGGCGGATCGCAGCACTTGTTCCTTGCCCTGGAACAGACCGTGCCGGATTTCCTCTTGGACGCGGGGATCGCTCAGCTCCCGCTGCCCGGCCGGTTCTTTTGCGATCAGTTTGATGATCCGGTAGCCTTCCGGAGTATGCAGAACGCGCGAGACTTGTCCCGGCGTCATATCCAGGATGGCTTTGCGCAGCTCGGGATTCGCCTTGTCAAGGGCGGACTCAGGCACGAAACCTAAATCGCCCCCATTCGGCGCGGTGTTGGAGTCCTCCGAATAGTTTTGCGCGAGTGTTCCGAAGTCCTCACCCTGTCGCACGCGCATTTCAATCATCTGGATCTTAGTGCGCGCTTGTTGATCACTTTGGGCCTTGTCATTCTTGAGGTTATTCACGTTCGGATCCGGCCCGGGTGTCACCAGAATCTGTGCCAGGCGCACTTTGTTCTCTGCTAGGTTGAAGCTCGACTTGTTGGCGTCGTAGAAGGCGTTTACATCGGCATCCGAAATCGAAATGTGAGAGCCGATCTCTTTATTGAACAGCTTTTGCACGCTCAGCTCACGGCGGATCTGGGCCTTCAGATCCGCAAGCCTCATCTTTCTCTGCTCCAGGAGTTTTTGGAACTGTTCCTGCGTGTAGGGCGCTTTCAGCTCGTTGAACTTGGCATCGACGTCGCCATCTGATGCCAGCAGACCCTCCTTTTCGGCGCGCTGCAGCATGATCTCGTTATCGATGAGCGCGCGCAGCGCCTCCAACCGGATTTGTGTCGTCTGGTCGCCGTTGGTCTTCGGAGGAGCGGCCGGGAATTGCGCCGCAATCGCCCGGTCAAGCTCTGCGTACGTAATAGGACGGCCATTTACGGTTGCCGCCACATTTTGCGAAACCGGTTTATTGCAGCCCGCCAGCCACGCCATCGCGGCGCACACGACGGCAGTCTTCGCGGGGAAGCCGCACTTCAAACATCTGCTCATCGAATGAGTTTCAAGCCTTCGTTTTCTTAATCTCTTCGACCAGCGCAGGCACAATCTCAAAAAGATCGCCCACCGCGCCGTAGTCGGCGGTTTCGAAAATAGGCGCCGTCTCGTCCTTGTTGATGGCGACCACTGTTTTCGAGCCCTTCATTCCGACCAGGTGCTGAATGGCGCCCGAGATCCCGACGGCAAAGTAAACTTTTGGCGATACAGTTTGTCCGGAGCTGCCGACCTGCCGTTCCATCGGCAGCCAGCCGTTGTCGCAAATCGGCCGCGAGGCCGCGAGTTCCGCCCCAAGAACCCTGGCAAGTTCTTCCACGATGGGAAGATTGTCCTTTTCTTTGATTCCGCGCCCAACGGAAACGATTATGTCTGCGGCGGCCAAGTCCACCGAACGCTGCGCTTCCCGGAACGGCTCCTCCGGCTTGCTCCGAATCTGCGTTTCTTCGAGCCGAACGGCAAACTTCTCAATGCCGGCTTGCCCGCTACCCTGCTTCGCGGCACGGAATGCACCCGCCTGGACTGACAAAAATTGAGGCTCACCCGCGGCGCGCACGTCAACATTCAACTTCCCCTGAAACAACTGCCGCACGTACACTGTATGACCGCCTTCATTCTTTATGTCCACGACATCGCTCACGAGTACATTCCCAAAACGCGTGGAGAGCTTTGGCGCATAGTCACGGACCTGATAGGTGTGCGGAAAAAGAACAATCTTCGGCTTCTCCGAACGGATCATCTGCTCCAAAGCTGCCGTATATGCGTCCGCGGTGTACTGGGCCAGCAGAGGGTGGTCCAGGGTGAAGACTTTTTGGATGCTATAGCGCGCAGCTTCGCTTGCTAGCGCATCAACACTCGAGCCCAGAACGGCAGCGTTAATTTGCAGCTCGCCGGCGGCTTCAGCAATCCGCTTTCCGGCTGCGAGCGCCTCAAAGGACATGGCATTCCACTTGCCGCTGCGCTGCTCCAGGACAACCAGGACACTCATATCACTCGCGCCTCAAACCTGAGCTTTTCAACGAGCTGATGCGCCATATCCTTGGGATTGCCGGTCAGAATCTGAGTTTGTTTCGCTCGCTGCGGCGGATAGATGCGTTCCATCCTCGCAGCCTCTGTCGCATGTGCCTCCCGAGCGGCCGGAGATATGGTCTTCACTTCCTTTGTCTTGGCCTTCTTGATCCCCATCAGCGTCGCATAGCGGAGCTTCTTAATGCCCGATTGAATCGTCAGCACGACGGGCAGAGGCAGAACAATATTTTGGAACCAGCCGTCCTCGAGCTCGCGCTTCACGCGAACCATGTTGTTCGCCTGAGGCTCAACTTCCATCACGATGGTTGCGTGGGAGTAGCCAAGCAGCTCTGCAAGAATGACGCCCGTCTGACCGTAGCCGAGATCGTCGGACTGCAAACCGGTCAGGATCATTTCGGGCGACTCCGGTCGCATCGCTTCTGCAAGTAATCGCGCAGTAGCCAAGGCGTCCCGAGCCGCAGGTTCCTCAAAACTCACATGAATGGCCCGGTCAGCGCCTTTCGCCAGCGCCTCGCGGATGGTCTGTGTTGCGCCTTGTGGCCCCGCGCAGATCACGACGACTTCGCCGCCGAGCTTATCTCTCAATTGCAACGCCTCCTCGAGCGCATAGGCATCGGGTTCGTTCATTTCGTAGCTCAGCTCGGATTCCTCCAGCCATGTGCCTTCGCTATTCACGCGCAAAGTAGAGTCGCGTGCAGGAACCTGCTTCACGGAAACGATAATCTTCATCTAGTAGTTGGGTCGGCCGCCCGGGCAACTCAGGGCGTCTCTCTCAGTATGACGGAACGGTTCGCTGAGCCTCCAGGAATCTCTGGTCATTCTCTGGGTTGCAGCATAGCCTTCAACTGGCGGAATGCAGTCTCGTCGAAGTCGCTTTTCAGTCGTGGCGAAGCAAGCGGCTTGCCAGCGGGCTCCGTTGGCTCTCGCCGCCGGGCGTGGTCCAATAGCTGCTGCGTCTCCTGGTCATCCGCATTGCGGTCCAAAACTCCCTGTAGGCGTTTCGCTGCTTCGTCAAAGGAACCTGCGCGAAGCAGCGCTGCGCCCAGATTGAACAAGTACACCGAGTCGTTGGGATCGCCATCCAGGGCGTGACGGAATTCGCCGGCAGCAGCGGGCATATTGAGCTGGCTCTCGGCTGCGCCCAGGTTGTTGTACACCTCGTTCATGGGAAATTGCTTCAAGACATCGCGGAAATAGTTGGCGGCCGCGCTGTATTCGCCCGCAGCGTAAGCGCTCAGGCCCATCTTGAAGCGGGCATCCGGATACCTCGAATCGCTGTCCGGAACGCGGCCGAGCCATTGCAGAGCCTGGCGATAGTCTTTCCGCCGTAGAAACAGTTTGCCCAACTCGAACGCGGGGCTGACAAAACGTGGATCCAGCGCGAGCGCTTGCGCGAACCACTTCTGTTGCTGGTCCTGGCTGGTTGAGAGAAGACCGCGGATATAACTCTCCTCGGCATCAACGCGCGTGAACTTCCTTGGAGACAGAAAATCTTCTAGCGGCCGATTGGTGCCCGGATCTAGATACTTCAAAGATTGCCAGGCTAAGTGCTGCTCAAGGCGAGATAAATCGGATAGCTTCCCGGCTTCCGACAGATCCGGCCCTTGATGTAATTTGCGCAGGTCCAGATAATGAGCGGTTAGTTGAACTGAACTATCTTTTAGCTGCGTATCGCCGGAAGGCAGCGTGGCTTCATAGCCCCCGTAACAAACGTAATCGGCGCCGAGCGTTTGACCAAGCCGGATCAAGGTAGCCTTCGTGAAGTCGGCGCCTGAACGAATCGATAAGCGGCGCATCGCTTCCGAAAGAGAGTCGCGATCGAACACGATTTGATGTGCGCTGCTGAATTCGCTGCGGAGAGTTTCCGAGACGCTCTCGCCCACCCAATTCAAATCGGAGAATTTAGAACTGTTGTGAAACGGCACGACGAGGACCGTTGCGGGTTGCGCCTGCGTCGAAAACAGTGCTGCGGCGGCGAAAAGAGCGAGACTGCGAAAAAACACGCCTTCATGCTAGCAGCATCTTTAAAACTGGGCTGCAGGTATCCCTGCAGCCCGTCCATGACCGAAAGGAGTGTGTGCTGCACGGTGAGCGACAGTCATGCAGCCTGTCATGGAAACTGATTACCTTGAAGAAAGCACGCATATGTCCAAAGCCTCGGCCCAGTGTTTTGAATAGGCTCCGAATGCGCGAGTGTATACGGCTGTTTACTACCGTCGTCGTCTGTAGACAGCGCCTGCTACTCCGATTTGGAGTTATCTTACGCTGCCAGAGGCTGGTTACTTACTACTTACCGTGGCATGCGCCGGTTTGTTTTGCACAGCCTCCATCAGCACTCCCACAGCAACTACCACAATGCAACCGACGACGTTGTACCAGAGAAACGATACGCTGCTGAACGCCGCCACGGAAAAAATCGCGGTCTCACCGGCGAGGACTCCCCAGAAGGCGGCTGTTCCGCGCACGCGCCGGAAGAAAAAGGCGAGGACAAACACGCCTAGTAGCCCTCCATAAAACAGGGAGCCAACGATGTTGACGCGCACGATCAGGGCGCCGAATCCTCTGGCCCCGATAGCCGCAAAGGCCACCGCAAATGCACCCCAAAATACGGTGAAACAGCGGGAGGCGAAGAGATAGTGCCGGTCATCACGGTTGCGCGCCACATAGCGCCGATAGATATCGATCACTGAAACAGTTGCGAGCGAATTAATTTCGCCTGAGGTGGAGCCCATGGAAGCCGAGAAGATTACGCCGATCACAAGACCCACGAGTCCGGCAGGCAGGTAGGTTTTGACAAACGACAGAAAGATGTAGTTCGTATCGTCGTAGGTTGCGCCGCCATGCAATCGCTCTACGATATCCAGCCCCTGCTGCCTTGCTTTCGAGAACTTCGTCTGGGCCTGGCGAAAACTTGTTACGGTACTGCCCAACTCGGGCCCGGAGTGTCGCGCCGCTGCGGCGAATCGAAAAGCTGCCTCCCGGCGTTGCGCGAACGCGCGTTCATAATTCGCCTGAACCGGTGTCCAGGCGGCCGTTTTCGCGGCGTGATTCGCTTCGAGAGGCTGAAAGACGATAGGCGCCGGAACGAACAACGACAAGACGAACACCATAGCTCCGATGAACAGAATGAAGAGTTGCATCGGAATCTTCACTATGGCGTTAAACAGAAGGCTCAGCCGGCTCTGCGCGATGGATCTTCCCGTGAGATACCGCTGGACCTGGCTTTGATCGCAGCCGAAATACGCCAGGGCCAGAAATCCGCCGCCAATCAGCCCGCTCCACAGGTTGTAACGGTTGCTCCAGGTGAGGTGCGGATCGACGATGTTGAGCCGCCCCGCTGCGCCTGCCAGATGCAGGGCATCCAGAAAGGATATGCCCGCGGGCAAGGCATGAATCATAATTACGAGGCTCAGGATAAGCGCGATAAAAATCATCGTCATCTGCTGAACATCGGCCCAGGTGAGCGCCTTGATGCCGCCGCTGGCGGTGTAAACGACCACCAGTGCGCCGATCAGCACGGTGATCCAGCGGTCGGAAATACCGAGCACATCGGAGAGCGCCACGGCCGGAGCGTATAATCCAATGCCGGCGGCCAGCCCGCGCTGAATGAGGAAGACAAGGCTGACAAGAGCCCGGGTCTTTGCGTCGAAGCGCTGTTCCAGGTATTCATAGGCGGTATACACCTTCGCGCGGTGAAAAATGGGGACAGCGGTTGCGCAGAGAATTACCATCGCAACCGGCAGTCCGAAGTAAAACTGCACGAAGCGCATCCCGTCTACATAGCCTTGACCGGTGGTGGAGATGAAGGTGATGGCGCTCGCCTGCGTGGCCAGAATCGACAGTCCCATCGCGTACCATGGCATGGTCTTGCCGGCCAGCAGGTATTTGCTCACGGTATTGCTTCCGCGACCGCGGTACAGGCCGTAGGCTACAAGTGAAAACAGCCACGCAAATAAAACGAGCCAGTCGATGGCTCTCATCGGATCAGGCTCTTGAGAGAAGCCACCTGCCTGCGGTCAACCGCACTCGAGATACTGTGCCCGGCTCGGGCTGCGCGGCCCACATGGAATTGGAAGGACTGAGGCTCACCGTTCAGATCTTCCAATATCGATGGACAAAGACCCGCCGCCACGATAATCGCAATCTCCGGCGAAGCGGCTTGCTGCCACTCGCGGAGCCGAACTTTGCGGTGGGGCCATTCGCCCTGCCCGCCGGCCGTTAGGATGTGGTCGACCTGCCGAATGCCTTTCAACTGCTCGATCGCGCGCAGCGGGTTCTCGACCTCGTCAAATGCCCGATGAAAAGTCACGCCCAGGCGTGGAACCGGCTCGAGCAATTGCCGCATCGCGTCCTCGTCAATCTCGCCACGGCGAACGAAGCCCGCTACCAGGCCGTCTACCGGCAAGCGGGCAATCTCGCTCGCCTGGTTGCGGAGCGCTTCCATCTCCGCGCCATCCCTGATCGTCATGGACGCGGTTTCGCGAACCATGACTCGCACCGGAACCGAAACTGTCCTCACTACATCGCGCACCAAGCAGAGATCGGGAGTCAACCCGCCGGAGCAGAGTGCACGAACAAGCTCGAGCCGGTCTGCCCCACCCGCCTCGGCTTCTCTTGCCTCTTCGACGGTAGTGACGATCACTTCCAGGATTCCAGGCATGCGGCGCTATCCCGAAGCATTCTAGCGTGCTGTGCAAAGAAGACTCCGGTCGGCGACTTAGTAGTGGAAGAATTCCGTCGCCGCAAACAGCGCACAAATGAGCGCCAGCAGATATGTCAGAACGGCAGCATAGACTCGCGTCCAGCGCTTCAGTAGCGGGGGCGGCTCATCGGCAACGCGACGTACGGGCAGCTCCGGATTCGTCACGCTTCACCGTCCCGGATGAGAACATTAGCCGCCATGGTCCTATCATAGAGAAGAACATACCTTTGTTTTTTTCCGAAAGTTTCTAGTATCAAGCGTTTAACTCCGATCTGTTTAGAAATGTGATCGTGTCAACATTTCGATCGGCTACACTGTGAAGACTGTGGGAAACGAAGCCATGCGCCAGACTACCAGCGTTCTGGTGGTTGACGACGAGGAGGCGCAGCGCGCGCCGCTGGCGGCGATGATTTCGGCTTGGGGCTTCGAGGTTGCGACCGCAGCGGACGGCCAGGAAGCAATCGAAAAGCTCGGCGCGTTCTCGGCTGATGTCATTGTGACTGATCTCATGATGCCGCGCATGGATGGGTTCGAGCTCATGAAGCGGCTGGGCGCCGACGGCAATATGCCTCCCGCCATTGTCCTGACCGCCTTTGGCAATATAGAAACCGCCATTCAAACTATTCACGAACTCGGAGCTTTCTGGTTTCTCGAGAAGCCTATCCAGCCGGCCGCATTGCGGGTTTTGCTGGAGCGTGCCGCCCAACAGAACCAACTCGCTGAGGAAGCCGAGAGACTGCACCGGCAGTTATCGTATTCAGGCGTCCTGGTTGACATGGTAGGGACTTCGCAACAGATGCAGCAGGTCTTCAATGTCATCCAGCAAGTAGCGCCCAGCAAAGCGGCGGTTTTTGTGGTGGGCGAGAGCGGAACGGGCAAAGAACTCGTCGCTCGGGCGATTCATCAGCTCAGCAGTCGGCGAGGCGGTCCCTTCGTTGCCATTAACTGCGCGGCGATGCCCGAAACATTGATGGAAGCCGAGCTCTTCGGGCATGAAAAGGGTGCGTACACAGGAGCTTTCGAACGGCGCGCGGGCTGCTTCGAGCTGGCGCAACATGGGACCCTCCTGCTCGACGAGTTAGTGGAGATGCCGTCCGCAACACAAGCGAAGCTGCTCAGAGTGCTCGAAGATTCTCGCGTCAGACGGCTTGGCGGCAAAAACGAAATTTCCGTGGATGTGCGGGTGATTGCGGCCACAAATCGCAATCTGGACGAAGCCTTGAAAAAGGGCGATCTCCGCGACGATCTCTACTATCGATTGAATGTCTTTCAGATCTCGCTTCCACCCCTGCGTCAGCGCCTCGACGATCTGCCTGTCCTTTGCGAAACACTGATCGGGAATCTGAACCGTAAGCACACCTGCAACGTTACGTCCGTCACTCCGGAAGTGATGGAGGCGTTTCGGAAATACAATTGGCCCGGCAATATACGCGAGTTAAGAAACGTGCTGGAGCGTGCCGTCATCATGGCCGGCGAAGGTGCGATCCAGATGGCCCATCTGCCGTATGACTTCGGCGTTTCAGTCGGGTCGCGGCCTCCCGCCCAGGTCTTTGAGCCTGAAAGCGTTCGCCTGCCTGTGGGTACTACTGTCGGCGAGGCGGAAAAGGCGCTCATTCAGTTGACACTGCAGCACACGAAAAACAATAAGACCCGGGCAGCGGAAATCCTGGGAATTAGCTTGAAAACTCTTTTCAACAAACTGAAAGAGTACGGCGCATCCGAAAACCCGGACGGGAACAGTTAATTCCCAAGGCGTCTCAGATAAAATAACTGCTTAGAATCAGCTTGGCTTCCAGCTCGCGTTCCTTTTCACGCCGCGCTTCATCGTTGGGCTCGACCAAATCCGCCTCTCCATCGTGCCCGACCACTTCGAGCTACGTTTTGTCCGCGCCATTGATGTTCTCGAACTCTAGAGAAAGAACGGGATTGATCCAGTGTTCACGGGGCAGCACTCGAAAAACTCAGCCGCGGCACCAATAAACCCATTCCCGCCGCTTGGCGAGGCTGTGACCGCTTTGCTCGACAGTTCCAGATTGCCTGGCTCCTCCATTTGGTGCGTATAGGTGATGAAGAATGGCCCTTCCGCGGCAAGGCAACCACCGGTAAATAACAGAAATACTATCGCGCTGCAACCCGCGCGGCTCGTACTCTGACCGAACACACAACCCCTCTGTTCGCTTGCCTTTACAGCAAACCTTTATTGCCAAAACGTAAACGGTAGCGTTCAACAAATCCGTCGAGCGCTTGTCGAATCCCGTTTTTCGGAATCCTTCTAGAGATCAATGATCTTCGCGCAATAAGCCGGCGAGGTCGATACGAGATGCACGCCTGATAGGGAAGGCCGCGGCGATCGTGGTGATGGCGAGCATCACCAGGGCTGCTGCGGCGTTCGATGATCCGTCCGTTGGCGTAACCCCATAAAGCAACGAAGTAAGCAGCTGTGAGGCCACGCGACTAATGAAGATTCCAAGAATGACACCCCCCACAACCACAACTAGTCCTTCTCGGCCGATCAGTTCACAGATATCACTCGGAGTGGCGCCCAATGCTGCCCGGATTCCGACTTCGTGCTTCCTCTGTGCGACTGAGTAGCCCAACAGCCCGTAGATCCCGGCGGCGCTTAACATCAATGCAAGAATTGCAAACAGTGATCCTAGGACCGCTGTGAGTCGTTCACCGGAGCTACTCGCTTCCACCTCGTCAGCCAAGGTATCGATCGCGATGATAGGTGTTGAGGCGTCGAGTCCCTGGATCGCACGGCGAACCGGTTGAATCACCAACTTTGGGTTAACTCGCGTGCGGACGTGAACTACAGTGTCCCTTCGACTTTCTGAAATGGCTCGTAGAGAATCGGACGGATTGGCTCTCGAAGTGAGCGGTACTTTGCATCACTGACAACGCCAATAATCTCCGCGTCCGGGCCTGCAAGCTGACCTGGTGATGCGCGCCCGAATCGCCTTCCGAGAGGATTCAGTCCGCGAAAAAAGCGTTGCGCAAACGCATCGTTCACGATAACTTGCTGCGGCTTGGACTGATCATAGGAGGAGCCGCGAAACAGCCGGCCCGAAAGAAGGCGAATCCCGAGAGTTTGAAAGTAACTCGGACTGACATCATTCACACTGACGGCCAGAAAATCTTCCTGTGAAGGCCGCTCACCCACCCGTGCGACGGTTGCCCCGAAGCCACGCTCGCGCATCACGCCGCGCGCCGCCAAGCCGACCGATTCAACTCCTGGCGTTTCAAGAATTCGCTCCTGCAGCGAGTCGAAAAAGGAAGTTGCTTTTTTTTGAAAAGCTTCTATCGGCATCCCGGGATGGTAAAGATTTGGAATTCCGATGGTGTAGCTGATTACTCGTGTGGAATCGAAACCAGGATCCAGGTTATGTAAATCCTCCAAGGTTCGAAGCAGCAAGGCGGTGCCTGTGAGTAACGACGTGCACATGGCAACTTGAATCAATAAGAGAGCCTGACGGCCGCGCCGCGTGCGTCTAGAGTGGGTGGCGCGCAGGATGCTATCCAAGCTGGTCCGTGAACCGGTAATTGCCGGGGCTAGGCCGAACAGAAGTGTGCTGGAAAACGAGAGCGCAACTGAAAATAGCAGTACACGCCGATCAACGCCGATATTTAGCGACAGTGTGAGCCGATTTGTCTGCATATCATGAATCACAGGAAGAAGGTGTGAGAGCAATGGCACTAGTAGCACCGCAAGCGTTACGCCCCCGATTGCGCCAAACGCGGCCATCACGGCGCTCTCCGCAAGCGCTTGTTTGGCGACTCTCACTCGCGTTGCACCTATCGCCAAACGAACGGCGAATTCCTGCTGGCGCACTGCCGCTTCGGCCAACAGAAGTCCTGATACGCTGGCACACACCATTAGCAGGAGAAGCGCAGAGCACGCAATCAGAAACTTAAGCGCCGCAGCGTAGCGATCGCGCAGGATGGAAGTGCCATTCTCAAGAGAATCCAAATCGAGAGGATAAGCAGATCTGTAACTAACATTATTCGGCATTCTCTCGTGCAGGTCGGCAAACGCGGCATCCCAAATGGTTCTGACCTCGGTCCTCGCTCGAGCGACTGACACGGAAGGCTTCAAACGGCCCGCCAGTTCCAACAAAACATTTTCTGGGTGCCCGGCCCAGCCCGGTGCCAGTAATGGCCATACGCGTAGCGGAAGACGAACGTCGGGCGCGCTGTCCGCTGCGAGACCATTGAATTCCCTCGGTAGGATTCCAACAATTACAAAAACATGATCCTCAAGGCGGATCTTCCTCCCTAATGCTTTTGGATCGCCATTAAATCGTCTTTGCCAGAAACCATGGCTGAGGATCGCGGGAGGATCGCCGGAGTTATCAGTGGCATCATCGTCGACAAAGGTTCGGCCGAGCTCGGCATGAACGCCGAGGGCGTCAAAGAAATTGGGCGTTGACAGATTAATCCGGATACGCTCAGCTGGTGCGGGGTCGGTCATGGTGATCATTTCGAGGTGTTCACCAAGGACAGCTAAGAAACTGGTCGGGCGGTCTTGGATCGCTTCATATACGGGCAGCGGTACGCTGCTGACAGTACCTTGGCGGGGCACATGCTGTACGAAACGCACCAGTTGTTCGGGATGCAGTACGGGCAAAGGACGAAGAAGAACTGCGTCGACGGCGCTGAACATAAGCGTCGTCACACCGATACCGACGGCCAACAAACTAACAACGGCTAAAGTGAAGCTTCGGTTCCTTGAAACCGTCCGCCGCACAAATCGTAGATAGCTCATGAATGAAAACGCAGCGTCCTTGAAAAGGAGAATAACGGTATCAGTTTAGAATCGGCAGTTCTTTCCGACGGGAAATCGATCCGCTGCAGTTTCGCGTCGCCGGGGGCATCTTCTTCCAGTTCGCCCATTGGAACTGGCCCAAGCCGAATCTGAATTTAAGGAGACGGGGCAAAGCGGGGCTGGTAGGCCGAAGCGCAGCTTTGATAGTGTGGCCCGGCATCATGCACATTCCTGAGATTATCAATTCCATGTCTAACCGCTTGGCACTAGCCACTGATCTGGCGTCGGCTCCTGCTTCGTTCCGACCAGGCTGTTGACGGATCTTCGCTACGCAGTCGGCTCGTGTTCGGCTGGAGCGACTGTCAACTCAATCGCTTTGGACTTCGGTGTGTATCACATCGGCGGGCCCGTGTTTGATGACGATGCCAGCCCGGTCCGCCTGACAGATTTCTACTTTCGCCTCGGGGGGAACAGTCCTATATGCAAAGAGAACTTCCCGCCTATGCCATCTTCGTCGTGTTCACGGAAGCCGAATGGATGGTGTCCGTCATGCGGCGATGCCAGTCCACATCCCGCCACATGCCGGCAAATTGCGGCCCGTTGAAATTGCTGGTCGCCATGGCGACCCAGCGGC